>JANQQH010000062.1 GCA_028285025.1 Hyphomicrobiaceae bacterium
GTTTGTTTTGGCAATATTCAAACATGAAGACAAACAAGGCCCCTGCAACAGCGCCGGTTGCCAGGCTGCCTAAGGGGTGCATCACGTCAGAGCCAGCGCATACCGCAACCAGGCCGGCCAAAGCGCCATTATGAACAAAGCCTGGGTCATTGCGTCCAACGATGAGGGCTGCAATGATGCCGCCAACCATAGCCATCAGAGAGTTCATGGCAACCAGGCCAGAGGCATCTTTCAGGGAACCGGCAGTCATCACATTAAAGCCGAACCAGCCGATGCAGAGCAACCATGAACCAAGGGCTAGCCATGGAATGGAGCTTGGCGGAATGCCGATCACTTTGCCGTCTTGGGAATACCGACCTTGGCGGGTGCCAAGAAGGATGACTGCAGCCAAGGCCAGCCAGCCGCCAACACCATGGACAACAACAGAGCCGGCAAAGTCATGAAACTCTGCCCCAAAGGCTGATTTCATCCAGTCTTGAAAACCGTAATTGCCGTTCCAGACCATGCCTTCAAAGAAGGGGTAGAACAAGGCCACAAGAGCAATCGTGGCCAGGCATTGTGGCCAGAATTTTGCCCGCTCAGCAATGCCGCCGGAAATAATGGCTGGAATGGCGGCGGCAAAGGTGACAAGGAAAAAGACTTTCACTAGGGTCAGGCCTTGGGGTTCAAAACCGGCCCCTTCTTGCGTGCCGCTTAACACAGAGGCATCGTGAAAGAAGTGTGTGCCATAGGCCAAACAATAGCCGATAAAGAAATAGGCTATGGTTGAAAGGCCAAAATCTACGATGATTTTCACCAGGGCATTAACCTGGTTTTTATGTCTTACTGTGCCAACTTCCAAAAAAGCAAAGCCAGCGTGCATGGCAAAAACAAGAATTGCCCCCATCAGTACAAAAAATAAATCGGCGCCTGCCGCTATATTATCCATTTTCTTTCATCCTGCTCCCATAATTTTTTTTAGTGAATTCAATGTGATGGCATTATGTACAAACTTTATGCCAGGTGAGCTGCTTAAAAAATAATCAAAAGATTCAGGAGTTTAAGAAAATGAGATAAAAATAGGCAGCTAAATTGCTGCCTAAAAATTACTCATTAACTGCATTATTGATTAAAAAATATGCAATTTATGGGAGGGATGTTTGCTCTGAGGTTGGGATCAAACAGAGCGTTGCCTTTTCTTAAATCAAAGGGAGATATGAGGGCAACGCTCTGTTTAACAGTCGTTCAGCTTTTTAGTTTACATTAAAAGCCTTTCTTGAATTCAGGATAGGCTTCCAGGCCAATTTCTGAAATATCAAGACCTTTCAGTTCTTGCTCTGGTGTGCAGCGGATCCCAATTGTGTATTTCATGATGATCCAAAGAACCAGACTTACGCTAAAGACCATGGCGCCAATTGCCCCTACACCAATGGCTTGGGTGACAAAGTTGGCATCAGAGTTGGTCAGTGGTACCGCCATAGTGCCCCAAATACCGGCAAATAAGTGTACCGGGATGGCACCAACAACATCATCAATTTTCAGCTTGTCGAGCATAGGTACAGTAAAGACAACGATTATGCCGCCAATAGCACCAATGATGATGGCCCATAAGGGAGAGGGAGTTAAAGGTTCTGCTGTGATGGCAACCAAACCTGCTAAGGCACCGTTTAGGGCAAAGGTAAGGTCAACTTTTTTGTAAAGCAGTTGCGATAGGAAAATGGCGATCACAACGCCGCTTGCTGCAGCCAGGTTGGTATTTACGAAGATACGTGAGACAGCGGAGGCGTCAACATTTGTGGCAAATGCTAATTGAGAGGCGCCATTAAATCCAAACCAGCCGAGCCATAGGATAAATGTACCTAATGTGGCCAAAGGCATGTTGGAACCTGGTAGCGGTGTAAGCTTGCCATCTTGATATTTGGCTGTACGAGCGCCCAAAATAAGGGCACCGGCAAGAGCTGCCCAGCCACCTGTTGAGTGCACGATGGAAGAGCCAGCAAAATCAAGAAAGCCCATTTTGTTCAAGAAGCCTGCACCCCAAGTCCAAGCGCCAACGATTGGATAGATGATGCCACATAGAAGGGCAACAAAAATTAGAAACGGCCAAAGTTTAATGCGCTCAGCCAATGTACCAGACACGATGGAAGCGGCTGTCGCGCAAAAGGCCATTTGGAAGAACCAATCGGATGCGGCGGCATAATCACCGGCATCTTTTGCGGTGTCAGGAATGACTTTGGGCAGGAATGTGCCGATGAAACCACCGTCAACCCCTTCATACATCACATTGTAACCTATGAGCCAAAACATCAAGCCGGCAATGGAGTAAAGGGAAATATTCTTTAGGCATTGCATGGATACGTTTTTGGCTTGTACCATGCCAGCTTCCAGCATGGCAAAGCCTGCGGCCATCCAAACAACCAGAATGCCGCCCAAAAGAAAGAGCAGGGTGTTAAACAGATATGCTTGATTTGCTGCCGGTGCGGCTGCGTCTTGGGCAAGCGCCGGGGTTGCAATGGCAATTGCCCCTAATGCAAGGGCAGCGCTTGTTAAAGATTTTAACTTGTACATTTTTCTTTTCGCCTTTCTGATTAAAGCGCGTTGGTGTTGGTTTCGCCTGTGCGTATGCGCACGGCTTGATCTAGGGACATGACAAAGATTTTGCCATCACCTATTTGCCCTGAGCCAGCTGAAGATTTAATGGCTTCGATGATCGGTTCGACCCGGTCAGCTTCTACAGCGATTTCAAGTTTGACTTTAGGAACAAAGCTAACGGCGTATTCCGCGCCGCGGTAAATTTCGCTTTGTCCACGTTGGCGGCCATAGCCTTTAACTTCTGTAACGGTCATGCCCGTTACATCAAGTGCGCCCAGACTTTCTCGGACTTCGTCTAACTTATGAGGTTTAATGATTGCGGTTATGAGTTTCACTTGGAACCCCCCTGATTTTGATCTTCAATCACGACTGATATTCCGTCTAACTGAATGTTTCAAAGGGTGTGCCAAATTGTCGGGCAATTAATTAGCATGTTGATTCTTAAGATATTTTTTAAAATTTTATTAATTTGAGGAAAAATTTTAATACAGCTTAATGATTAATAAATGTGCAAATATGAGCATTTGTTTAAAAAATAAGCAGATGTTTATTTTGTGATTGAGCGGGTCAAACCTTCTTGGGTCGTGGAGGCGACTAGAGTTCCTTTTTGATCAAAAAATTGGCCATGGCATAGGGCGCGGGCACCAAAGGCGTTGCTGGAGGTTTGGCGGTATAACAGCCAGTCATCAATGCGAAAGGGGCGATGAAACCAAATGGCATGATCTAGGCTGGCCATCATTAAAGAGGGGTCAAATAACAGTTTGCCGTGGGCGATTAGGGCCGTATCTAGTAAGGTAAAATCGCTGGCATAGCCTAAGGCGGCTTGGTGGAGGGCCAGATTATCTTTTAAAGGGGCAGTTGTTTTTATCCAGAAAGCTTGTTTGGGTTCTTTGGGTGTTGGTGTGATGTAGCGCGTTACATCCAGTGGGCGCATTTGAAAGGGGCGCTTGCTTTGAAAATATGCGGTCACCTCAGGGGGGAATTGGTCTTTATCGTCTGTGATTAATTGCTCGATGGAGGGTAGGTCATCAGGTTTTGGTACTGAGCCCATGTCATCTTGATGCTCCAGACCTTGTTCCGTTTTATGAAAAGAGGCCCCCATGACAAAAATGGTTTCTTGCTCTTGATTGGCATAAACCATGCGGGTTTGAAAGCTGCGACCATCATGGATGGGGTCAATTTTATAGTCTATGGGCTTTTGGGGGTTGCCAGGGCGCATAAAATAGCCATGCATTGAATGGCAAGTGACGTCTTTGCGTGCGGTTTTGGTAACTGCCATGATCGCCTGGGCGATCACTTGCCCGCCATAAACACGGTTCCAGCCTGGGTTATGAGACTGGCCAAGATAGGTGTTGGGCGCGGTCTCTTGCAAGGATAAGATGTTATGTAGGATTTGAATGGCGTTAGACATCAAGATTGCTTTGGCTTTGGCATAGAAAAGGAGTATTCTTTTTTTGCTTTTAAAATAAGTTTTGAGCCTACTCGATTTAAAAAGGTTTTACTATGTCTGAAACTCAAGAAAGCCTCGTAAAAGAGCCAAAAAGCGTCTCTTCGTTTGAAGGAGAGGCGTTTGATGTGGCGATTGTTGGTGGCGGGCTGGTTGGGGCGATTATGGCCTTGTGTTTTGACCGTTTTGGCGGGGATGCGTTTAAGACCTTGCTGGTTGAGCAAGGCAAGCTGGATAATCGGGGGCGCAATCCGGGGCGTGCTTATGCCCTCTCGCATAGTTCAAAAACTTTGCTTGAGATGATTGGGGTGTGGGAGGCGATGGCGGCTTATGCGCAACCAATTACTGAGATCGACATAACTGATAGTGCGCTTGATAGCCCGTTTAGGCCAGTGTTTTTAAATTTTAGTGGTGAGATTGAGCTTGGTAAACCAGGGGCTTATATTATTGAGCATGAGCATTTGGCCGGCCCTATTTATGAGGCTTTGCAAGCAACGTCTCATGTGCAGATTAACGACCATAGTCAGATTGAGCGGTTTGAGGTTGGCAGCGCTGATGTGGATTTGACAATTGAGGGGCAAGATTACCAAGCCAAGTTGCTGATTGGCGCTGATGGGCGGGGGTCTTTTGTGCGCCAGCAATGCGGGATCAAAGTGCACAAGTCTGATTATAACCAAGATGGTATTGTGGTGAGTGTGGCTTTGTCTCGCCCCCATGAAGGCAAGGCAGTGCAACATTTTTTACCCTCCGGACCCTTTGCGATTTTGCCGTTGCCGGGTGATCGGGCGTCTTTGGTGTGGACTGAGAAACGGGGGCTGG
>JANQQH010000086.1 GCA_028285025.1 Hyphomicrobiaceae bacterium
GTTTGTTTCTATGACCAGGTGATCGTTTGGTCCTTGTAGTAACAAGTGTTCAACATTGTCGCGGCGGATCAGCAATAATTTTGATTTATGATCGAGCACTAAAGTTTCAACCAAGTTGAGGCGGCGCTTGGAGGATTTCTTAAACAGAGGTGTGGTGCCAGCTTGTGGCAGCACAAATTTTTTGATCAACAGGGCTAGGCCGAGAATCAAGGCAATGACAAACAGCAGCGAGATGACCCAATAGGCCAGATAATCCATTGATAGCCCCTTATATTTTTGCTGTGGCACCTTTAACAAGGCCGCATACTCGGCAATAATTACCTGATTTGCCTATCATTCCGGCGACAAAAATAGGCGCAATCCCCAAAATATAAAAATCTTTACCGGGTATTAACCATATGCAGGGCAAAATTTGCCGATCAGGGTGGTTTTTGATCAAATCGGGAGCTTTAGAGATTTAATGCTGAATGACTTGCCGTTAATGGGCTTTATTCGTGATAAAATGAAGTGGCATCAAAACCGTCAATCTGTTCTGGCGAGCAATGTGGCGAATGCTGATACGCCGCGTTATAAGCCGCATGATCTCAAGGCTTTAAAGTTTGAAACGCAATTGTCTGAGGTGAGTAAACCAAAGACGGGCATGGCCCTTACGCACAAGAACCATATTAATGTTGCTGGTCGCTCAAGTGATTTTGATAGCCGGTCGGGGAAAGACTTTGAAGTGACACCAAGTGGCAATGGAGTGGTGTTGGAAGATCAAATGATGAAAGTGGCGGCCAACCAATTTGATTATCAATTAGCCACAACGGTGTATTCACGCTCTTTAGGGCTGTTGAAGATTGCGATTGGGCGCAGTTAAAGAGTGAAAGTTTTAAGGGGATTTGATTATGGATTTGCTCAACAGTTTAAAGATTGCAGCTACGGGGCTTGGGGCACAGTCTCATCGGATGCGCATTATTTCTGAAAACATTGCTAATAGTGATAGCACCTCAACGGAAAAAGGGGGCGATCCATACCGGCGTAAGGTTGTGACATTTGCACAAGAATATGACCGAGCAACCGGGGTAGATGTGGTTCGTGCTGGCAAGGTTAAATATGACAAAAGTGATTTTGGCATGCGGTTTGAGCCTGGGCACCCTTCGGCTGATGATAAGGGCTATGTGAAAACGCCTAATGTTAACGGGTTGGTTGAGGCTATGGATATGCGTGAGGCGCAGCGTTCTTATGAGGCGAATTTAAATGTGATTACGTCTGCGCGCCGCATGTTGGCCAAAACATTAGAGATATTAAGAGTTTAAATGAATTATTTGTTGTGCGTTTGGGATTGTTTTTTAAGGATTAAAAATCATGAAAGTTAACGCAAATTATGCAGCGAACGCTTATGCCAATGCATTAAAGGCAAGTCAGGACTTGCAAAAAACGGCCAAAGATAGCGGGGCTGTGGCTGATACCGGGCAATTTGCTGATTTGGTTACAGGCGCGGTTGATGCGGTGGCCAAGTCTGGGCAACGGGCTGAGGCGACAGCGCTTGATGTGGCACAAGGAAAGGGTAATTTGGTTGATCTTGTGACCACAATTGCAGAGACCGAAGTGGCGGTTGAAACTTTGGTGACCACACGCGATCGGGTGATTAGCGCTTATCGTGATATTATGAATATGCCAATTTAAGTTTGTGCTGTTTTTATTAGCCGTGACTATCTAGCAAAGAATCATCGCGCAGCCCTTTTGCTGGGGGTATAATTATCTGCGAATCTATATCCTTGTTGTCAGGTTTCATAAGCTTTTTAGAAAGGTTTGATCAATGAGCGGTGCGGAAGTGATGGATGTTGGGCGTGATGCAATCATTGTTTTGCTGAAAGTTTCTGGCCCGCCCATGATTATTGGCTTGTTGGTTGGTTTAATTATTGCCCTGTTTCAAGCCTTGACCCAAATTCAAGAAATGACGTTGGTGTTTGTGCCTAAAATCATTGCTATTTTTGTAAGCGTAATGGTGGCTATGCCGTTTATGGCAAGCGCTTTGGGTGGGTTTATGGAGCGCGTGATGAGCCATGTGGTTGGGGGCTGACGAGCCTTTTTGTTAAATTTATAAGAAGCGCGGTTATGACGTTTAGTTTGCAATATCTACCAGCAACTGCCTTTGCGCTGTTTATTATTTTTTCTCGTATTGGCCCGCTTGTTATGATGCTGCCTGGCATTGGCGAGCATTCGGTGCCTATGCGCTCTCGGCTTGCCTTTGCTTTGATGTTAACCGTTTGTCTTTATCCAATTGTTGTTGGCCAGTTCCCGCCTCTGCCAACCAGTCTGGCTGGGTTGGTGGGTATTAGCCTGAAAGAAGCGGCCATTGGGTTTGCTTTTGGTGGGCTGGTTAAGATGATTTCTGCTGGGTTGCAGGTTGCTGGTAATGTGATTTCGTTTCAGTCCGGTTTGTCGTTTGCCCAGACGGCCGATCCGATGACCGGGCGTTCTGATGCTGTGTTTTCAAGTTTTTTGATGATGCTTGGCACGGTGATGATTTTGGTGATGGATTTGCACCACCTGTTGATTGCGGCCATGTATGACAGTTACATGTTGTTCCCACCGCAAGAGGGGCTAAATATTGCCCCGTTTAGTGATGCGGCTGTGATGGTGGTGGCCAGTGCGTTTAAAATTGGGATACAAATTTCAACCCCGTTTATTGTTTTTGGGTTGGTGTTCTTTTTGGGGCTAGGCATTTTGTCTCGTCTTATTCCGCAAATTCAGGTGTTTTTTATTGCGATGCCAGCCAATATTTACCTGGGTGTTTTGTTGTTTGCTTTGTTGCTCGGTTCAATGATGACTTGGTACATGAATTATTATGAAGCTGCGATAAGCAATTTATTGAGATAGCTTGATCATCTAAGAAACAAGGGTATGTGCTATGGCTGGTGATGAACCAGATCAAAGTGAAAAAACGGAAGACCCCAGTGAGAAGAAGCTGCGCGAGGCGCGCGAGAAGGGGAATGTGGTTAAAAGCCAGGAGGTCAATAGCTGGTTTATGTTGACCGCTGCCACGTTGGTGGTGTTGATGTTTTCAAATAACATGGCGGGGCAGCTTTCAACCTCTTTACAAAGTTTTTTGTTTAATGCGCATGATATTTCTGTCACCGGTCAGGGCGGTGCGGTGATTATGAAGAATGTGCTTTGGGCCATTGTTGCGGCACTGTTTTTGCCGTTTTTGGTGTTTATCATCGCAGCCCTTGCGGGCAATTTGGTGCAGCATGGATTCCTTATTCAAACAGAGACCATTCAACCTAAACTTTCTAAAATTTCTGTGTTGCAAGGGTTCCAACGGTTGTTTTCAATGACGTCGTTGGTCAACTTTGCAAAGAGTTTGGCCAAGCTGCTGATTGTTACTATTTTGATCATGGTGATCATGTGGCCGTCTCGTGATAGTCTTGATGTGATGGTGTCTTTACAGCCAGGGGCTTTGTTGCCGCATGTGCAAGTGTTGTCTTTGAAAATATTAGGAGCTGTGGTTGCGCTTTATTCAGTTGTTGCTGTGCTTGATTACAGTTATCAACGCCAGCAGTGGTGGAATAAGCTGAAGATGACAGCACAAGAGGTTAAAGATGAGTACAAGCAGCAAGAAGGCGATCCGGTGGTCAAAGCTAAAATTCGCCAAATTCGTATGGAGCGCGGACGCAAACGGATGATGGCGTCTGTGCCTGAAGCCTCTGTGGTAATCACTAATCCGACCCATTATGCTGTTGCCTTAAAATATGAAAAAGGCATGCAGGCTCCTGTTTGTATGGCCAAGGGTGTGGATGCTTTGGCGTTAAAAATTAGGGAAATTGCTGAGAGCCATGATATTCCTTTGGTTGAAAATCCGCCTTTAGCAAGAGCGTTGCATGCTGGTGTGGAAGTGGATGATGAAATTCCACCAGAGCATTATAAGGCTGTGGCTGAAGTTATTGGTTTTGTTATGCGCCAAAATGACAGGAAAAAAGCCAGATAAACATATAAGTAACTGATTTTGTTGTTATAAATATGTTCAGGTTCGGTTCAGGTTACCTCTTCTATTCTTATAATCAAGGATCAAGGACGTTCAAGTGTCCAGCAAATGGGCTTTGCGCCTAAACGTGATTTAGGCCCGTTTATTTTGCATCAGCTGGTATTGGGGTTCGTTCTTTGAAGTTACGGAAAAAGGGCTTTGTTTTATTGAGCCTGAAGGAGATTAAAATGACGATTACCATGCCAAAAAGTATAATGATGTTGGCTGCAACGTTGATTTTAGCGTTGGGCTTTTCATCGACTGTTCAAATTAATAACGCTCAGGCTCACAATCGTGATGGCCGTGTTGTTGCTGGTGTGATAGCTGGAGCTGCCTTGTTAGCGATTATAGCGAGTAAGAAACGTAAAAAGTATCGCCGTCACCATCGACGTAACCACTATTATGATTATGGGTATGATCGTCGTTATTATGGGCGCCCTCATCGTAAGCATCGCCGCTACCGTCGTCGCCACAGAGATTATTGGTAAGCGGTAAAACAATCAAAGTTTTGAAGTTTTTTTGATTGTATAAATTTCGTCCCCCCCTGTGAGCTGTGCAGCTTTTTGCTGTGCAGCTTTCGGGCGTTATTTTATGTCTTTCGTTTCATAAGCTAATTGAATATTTTTATAAAAAAAACAATATGTAAAAAGCATCTCCTCACAAGCTTTTTATTAACAAGTGTTAACAAAGTATGTCATAATAGCTAAATAATCTGAGTGCAAAGTTAGGAGGTCTTTATGAAGGACTCTCAAATGAAAATATGGAAGCTAATCGCCAGAGGCTTTGCCGTTATGGTGCTTCTTGTTGCAGGTGCCTTTAGCCCCGCACAGGCGGCGACATTGGTGCCTGGTAAAGCTGCCGTTGCGAAAGTTACACCGGCTAAAATTCCTTATGTGAAGAATGTCCACTCTCGCAGAGGTGGCATTCATATTTATATTGGTCGTGGCTATCCTTATTATCGTCATCGCCGTTACTATCGGCCATACCGTTATTATCGTCCCTATCGTTATTACCGTTCTCATCGTCGGTATCGTAAGTGGCGTCGGTATCGCAGATGGCGTCGATTAAGAAGGCGTTATTGGTAAGCCTATTGACCAACTGATTTAAAGTTGAAAAGAACCCGGCAAGGTATTTCTGAGCCGGGTTTTTTATATTTGGGATTTAAAACTGTGTTGCGTTTTTATGAATTTTTGAGCCGCTTTATTTTGTCTCACGGGCTATTTTTTTGCTCTTTTTCGTTGCGCTTCAGATGCCCACCAGCAACCGCGCTAGCGAAAAGCCCTCCGACAGGCAGCGCTCGCGCCGGGCGCCGCTACGCGGGACACCATGTACGTGCTCGGAAGGTGAGCACACCCTTCTTTGTACAGAAAATTGTTAGGCTAGATTGTGCCAGGCCGTGCAA
>JANQQH010000108.1 GCA_028285025.1 Hyphomicrobiaceae bacterium
TTCAAGCGCTGCTCGGCTCAGACATCCAAATGGTTTTTGACGAATGCACCCCCCATCCGGCCACCCATGGGCAAGCCGAACATTCTATGGAATTATCCATGCGCTGGGCCAAGCGCTCAAAAGCTGCATTTGAAAAATACCATGCCCCAGGCCAGGCCGCGTTTGGCATTGTGCAAGGCAGTGTTTATGAAGATTTACGCCTGCGCTCAATAGAGGCCTTAACCGATATGGACTTTCACGGCATCGCCGTGGGCGGCCTGGCAGTTGGAGAAGGGCAAGACACTATGTTTGAAGTCCTCGACTTTACCGCTCCTCATCTGCCACAAGAAAAACCGCGCTATCTCATGGGCGTTGGCACGCCGCTTGATTTGCTGGGCGCGGTTGAGCGCGGCATAGACATGTTCGATTGCGTCATGCCAACTCGCTCAGGGCGCCACGGCCAAGCCTTTACCTTTGACGGCAAAAAGAACTTAAAAAACGCCCAATATAAAGATGACCCGGACCCCCTAGACCCAACCAGCACCTGCCCGGCGATGCGCGATTACAGCAAAGCCTATCTGCATCACCTTGTCCGGTCAGGCGAGTTGCTGGCCTCCATGTTAATCTCCTGGGCCAACATCAATTTCTATCAAACCCTGATGGCGCAAATGCGCCAAGCGATTGAAGAGCAACGCTTTCAAAGCTATGCTGCTGACTTTCGCGCCCGCTATGAAGATAAGTAAAACTTCACGGCTGGCTTGGTGCTTCGTGATGGTCATCTTTTTTAGGATCACCTTTAGCGCGCTCTTGCTGCCAAAGGTAAAGCCCAGAGCCAATCACGCATAGCGCACCTGCCAAGGTATAAAGGCTCGGCTTGTCGCCAAAAACAAAATAGCCAATGATCGGCATAGAAATGATGCCAGTATAAATAAACGGGGCCAGCAAGGGCGCGGGCGCATAGTGGTGCGCGGTGATTAAGAACCAATGCCCCAACCCGCCTGATAGGCCAAGTGACAACAACAAAAACCACACAAAGGCGCTTTGAGGCGTTTGCCAATATATGAGGGCCAAAGGCGCAAACACAATCACCCCGCCAAGCGGGGCATAAATCTGATTGGTCAAATTGCTATCAAACCGACTGGTATATCTGGTAAGCACATTATAAATAGACACAGCCAAAGTGGACAGCAAAGACAAAATCACAGCCGGATGAATGCCACCAAGCCCTGGGCGCATAACAATAACAACCCCTAAAAACCCAAGCAGCACAGCAATGAATTGTTTGGGTGCCAGCCATTCCCCCAAAATAGGCCCAGCGAATGCCGCCACCAAAAGCGGGCTGAGAAAAAAGATGGTGATGGTTTGGTCAAGCTGCAAATAAATCAAAGCCAAAAAGTTAAACGCTGTGGCGCTCACCATAGTGACCGAGCGCAAGGCTTGGGCTTTGAAAGATTTGGTTTTTAGCCCGTTAAAGAATTTTGTTGGGCGATATAACAAAAATAAAAACAAAATATGCGTCAAAAAACGAACGCCAAGCACCTGTTCAATTGGCAATCCGGCAATTTCGCCAAGATATTTCGCTGTGCTATCCAAAATAGAAAAGCAAACAACAGCAAGACACATAAGGCCGATGGCAGAGCTATGAGACATAAGTGTCCCTTTAAGGTTTAAAATGGTTCCGTTGAATGAAATGGAATTAGTTATAAGAGATTTGTCTCAAAGGCCAATCAATTTTGCAAAAGTCACTGATATTTATGATTTTTTGGGCATAAAAGGCCATGCTATTCATTTCCATGAAAAAAAGCAATAAATCCACTTGACGGAACAAAAGAATAAACCTATTTTCACCCATCGTTACAGCAGGTCTTCCCAGGGCCGAAACTGATTTAAGCTGTAATGCTCATCCAATCAGGCTTTGTCAAAATGCTCTGGTATGGATGTTTTTGTTTTGGGGCCCTTAGCTCAGTTGGTAGAGCAACTGACTTTTAATCAGTAGGTCGAAGGTTCGAATCCTTCAGGGCTCACCATTTCTTCTTAGGTCCATTCTGGTCACATGGTTTACATTTTATACCAGAGACATAGTTTACACAATTTCCAGTGTGAATGGGTTTTTAGCTGGTGCCACTCTATCCTCTATTTTATCGAAGAATCCAATGTCATAGTCAAGAAAGGAAACGAGCCAAATGCCGTCTTGAACCTCGCACAGCCCAAGAACCTGGCCCGCAAAAACTTGTGACAGGTTGATTTTGCGTTTTCCAATGCAAATGCGCACCACAGCGCATTGGGAATAAGGGCTTTTGAAAGCGCGGTGCCTTGTGCTTTGTAGCGGCGTCTTTTGCGGCGTTTGACAAGGCCATGACGATCAAGAACAG
>JANQQH010000124.1 GCA_028285025.1 Hyphomicrobiaceae bacterium
ATCGCATTAACCCCTTTATGGTGCACACTTGAGTGAGCCTCAAATCCTTGTACGATGGTTTCAAAACTTAAAATACTTTTATGTGCTTCAACCACCCGGCAATTAGAAGGCTCGCCAACCAACACAAACTCAGGTTTCAATAAATCCTGGCCCAACCGGTCAATCATGGGGCGCACGCCTGTGCAGCCAATTTCTTCATCATAAGAAAATAACAAATGCACAGGTCGCTTTAAATTGGCCGCCTGAAAGAGCGGAATGCTTGCCAGCATCACCGCCAAAAAGCCCTTCATATCAGTTGTGCCGCGCCCAAAAAGCTTGTCTTGCCTTTGGGTGAGTTGAAACGGATCACTGTCCCATGTCTGGCCAACGACAGGCACCACATCAGTGTGTCCTGAAAGCCCAATTCCGCCCTCAACATGAGGTCCAATGGTTGCAAATAAAGAGCTCTTATCACCCTGCTCATTCGGAATTAACTGATAAGCAACACCGCTTTCTTTGCAAATTTGCTCAAGATAAGCAATCAACTCTAAGTTACTTTTATGAGAAGTCGTGTCAAAACCAACCAACCGTTCAAGAATGGTTCTAACCTGTTCTAAATCGACTATATGCGGGGCTAAAACGCCTGTCATAGTTCCAATAAGCCTCCTATCACTTTCTCAATAACAAATTTTCACCCATTATTAATGGTAAATGAAAGAAAAACATAAAATGCCATAAAATAAAAAAATTTGCGATGCAGCGACGTATATTTGGTATAGTTTTCGTATTAAATCTATAAGCAAAATATAAATGCTGACAGTACACAAAGAGTGAACCTTCAAGGTAAAGAATGGATCGTCAATCGCCAAAAGAAAAAAAACATCCCCCCAGTCCCTCAAAAGAGCCCTCTAATTGGTCAAAAGCCTTTCTATTTGGCCTGAAGGCGCTGCTGCCGATCGTAGTTTTGACAGGGGCGTTCATGGGCTATGGGTTTTTAAAAGCCTCCAAACCAAGTCCTAAAAAACCAAAAGTGGTTGAAAAGGTCTGGGCTGTGGATGTGATCGACGCGGTTGCGAAAAACATCACGCCGACTTTGCACCTTTATGGCCAAACGGTCTCAGGCAGGCAAGTTGAACTGCGCGCCTTGGTAGCTGGTAAAATTATTGAAGTTGGCCCCAGTTTAAAAGATGGCGCCCTGGTTAAAAAGGGACAAATGCTGGTCAGCATAGATGACTTTGACTATAAAGGCGCTCTGCGTGAAGCCAAAGCCATGCTAGACGAAGGTTTGGCGCGGCAAGCTGAATTTAAAGCCAGTATTCAGTTGGAACAAGAAAATTTAAAATATGCCCAAGCCCAATTAAAATTAGCTCAAACCGATTATGAGCGTGCCTCCAATTTGGCCAAACGCGGCACGGTTAGCAAAAAACTTGCCGATGATAGAAAGGTCATTGTTTCCCAACGCGCCCAAACCGTGACCGGACACAAAGTCAATCTAGACTTGCAGCAAGCAAGACTAAAGGGCCAAGAAGCCGCAGTAGAGCGTTTAAAATGGAAAGTGGATCAAGCAGAGCGCCGCTTGGTCGAGACCAAGTTGATTGCTCCGTTTGATGCTTATGTGAATGAGGTAAGCTCTGAAATTGGCCGTGTGGTTAGCGCCAATGACAAAATTGCAACCTTGATTGACAGCAATCAAATTGATGTGCGTTTTACCTTAACTGATGCCCAATATGGTCGCATAATCGCTCATGAAACAACTCTGATTGGCCGTAAGATAAAAGCTGTGTGGAAAGTAGGCGACAAGCCCATTGAATACACCGCCACCATAAAACGCAAAGGAGCAGAGATTGCCTCTCAATCCGGCGGTATAGAAATTTATGCCACAATCGACACCCCCCTAAAACCCATCCCGGTGCGCACAGGTGCTTTTGTTGAAGTGAAAATGCCAGATAGACGCTATGACAATGTATACCGCGTACCCCAAACCGCGCTTTATGACAGCAATACCATTTATCTGATCATTGATGGCCGACTGCAGCCTCAAAAAGTCAAAGTCGTAGGGGCAGATGCAAGCGACAGCTTAATTTCCGCCCCCCTGCCGAAAGGGGCAAAAATTTTAAAATCGCGCCTGTCATTAGCCGGCCCTGGTGTGAAGGTGAAACCGCGCACGTCTTTGCAGTCTCCAACTAACAAAAAGCCAGAGCAAACAGCCAAAACCACTAAGGGGCTGTAACCAATGGCGCAAGCTTCAAAACAAACATCATCAGCAAAGAACCTCATCAGCCTGTTTGTTTCTCATCCAACAGCGGCAAACTTATTAATGGCGGTCATGGTGTTTATGGGTGTGTTTGCCATTATAAAAATTAACACCCAATTCTTCCCTTCAGTGGAAGTGCCAGCCATAACAGTAACGGTTAGTTGGCCAGGGGCAAGCGCTGAAGATGTTGAAAAAAACATCCTCGATAGCTTGGAACCTGAGTTGCGTTTCATCGAAGATGTTGAAGAGGTTAACTCTTATGCCCGTGAAGGGGTCGGCACCATCTCGCTAGAATTTTTTGCAAAAGCAGACATGCAAAAGGCCCAATCAAATGTCGAACAAGCTGTAGCCGGTGTCACAACGCTACCTGAAGACTCAGAAGAGCCCATAATTAAACGCGCCACATTTTATGAAAATGTCGCCAAGCTGGCAGTGTCCGGGCCTTTTTCTGAAACGGTTATGAAATCATATGCCAAAAAAATCCGAGATGGCCTGCTGGCCAATGGCATTGACCGTGTGACAATGAGCGGTGTGCGCGAAGAAGAAATCTGGATTGAAATAAGAGAAGAAGATCTGCGCCGCTTAGGGCTAAGCTTAGAAACCGTATCACAACGCGTGCGCGATGAAACCAGAGACCTACCCTCTGGTACGCTAGAAGGTGATCTCGACATCCAACTGCGCGCCCTGGCTGAACGGCGTACACCGCAAGAGCTGGCCAATATTGAAATTGTCGCCCGTGCCACGGGCGAAAAAGTTTTTTTAAAAGACATCGCCACCATTGCCACCCGTTTCGATCGTGATGGCAAAACAGGCCTTATCAATGGCAACCGCGCCATTGAGTTGCACATCAAACGCGCCTTGTCAGCAGACACGCTAAAGACAATGGAAAATTTCTACGCCTATATCGAGAAATTGCGCCCCACACTGCCACCAAATTTAAAATTAGATATCTATGATGTGCGTGGTAAATTTGTAAAACAACGCCTGTCCATTTTGATTAAAAACGGTCTGCAAGGTTTGGCGATTGTGCTGTTGGTATTATTTTTATTCCTAAACTGGCGCATAGCCTTTTGGGTGGCAGCCGGCATTCCCGTGGCGTTAATGGCCACCATACTGGTTATGTATATGACCGGTCAGACCATCAACATGATATCAATGTTTGCGCTCATCATGATGATTGGTATCATTGTTGATGATGCCATTGTTGTCTCAGAAGACACCGCCACACGGCAAAGCTTAGGTATTTCTCCCTATCAGGCTGCTGAGCAAGGCGCACAACGCATGTTAAAACCTGTTACAGCGGCAACGTTAACCACCATGGCCTCCTTTGTTCCCATCTTTCTTATTCAAGATCGTATTGGAGATCTGATGTCAGCCATTCCCTTGGTTGTATTAGCCGTTCTAATCGCCAGCCTGATAGAATGTTTTTTAATCTTACCAGGTCATCTGCGTCACGCTGCCAGCTCCGGTTCCATCTCAGGCGGTTCCGGGTTTCGTGAAAAATTTGATAATGGGCTAGAGCGTTTTAAAAACGGCCCTTATCGTCGCTTTATTGAGGCTTGCTATGATTGGCGCTATCTATTTATTGCCAGCACCATCACCGCCTTAATTCTAACCCTGGGCCTAATTGCCGGGGGCTATGTCGGTTTTCGGTTTTTCACCTCACCAGAACCAGAAAGAATTTTTGCCAAAGTTATTTTTGTGCCCGGCACCCCCAATGAACAACAAGTTGATATTTTAAAAAATTTAGAAAGCAACCTGCGCCGCGTTGAAACCGAGCTAACAGCCAAAAAGCAAAATGAAAAACAACTCATTGAGGCCATCTATTCTTTGCAAGGTAAAGCCGGGCGCGCGCAAGGTGATAATTTAGCGGAAATAAACGTGCAATTGACCCCAGGCGAAGATCGCACCGTGCGCACAAAAACCATTATGAAAGCCTGGCGCCAAGCGGCCCCCAAACACCCCGCCCTTGAGCGCATCGCCATTGGCGGGCGGCGCATTGGCCCCCCCGGCGCTGATATTGACATCCGTTTAAAAAATGTTGGCGTTGAACAATTAAAAGCCGCTGCCCAAGAGGTCAAGGCCACCCTGGCTGGCATAAATGGGGTAACCAACATCTCAGATGATTTGCCCTATGGCAAACCTGAATGGATCATCGAGGTCAACCCGCGCGGTGCCGCCCTGGGGCTAACGGCCCAATCGGTGGGCTCACAAATCCGCAATAGTTTTGAAGGGGCTATAGCTACCCGCTTTGCCAGGGGCGATGAGGAAATCACCGTGCGCGTCAAACGCATTCATTCTGTTAGCGGCATAGAAGCCTTGCGCTCAATTTACCTGCTCACGCCTAACAATGACAGGGTGCCACTAACCGAAGTTGTCACCTTGCGCGAAAAGCCAGGTTTTTCCATCATCCAACGCCGCAATGGCACTCGTACTGTTTCCGTCACAGCTGATGTTGACCCCAAAGTCACAGATGTGGTTACCGTTGTCGATCAGTTGAAATT
>JANQQH010000128.1 GCA_028285025.1 Hyphomicrobiaceae bacterium
GTGAAACGCTCTTTTTTCCTGAAGCGTTTCATTTGCCCCACAACCGGTGTCCACTTTTGGGTGAAACGCTCTTTTTTCTTGAAGCGTTTCATTGATCCCAAAACTGGTGTCCACTTTTGGGTGAAACGCTCTAAAAAATTTTTTCGACCTTGTATCCAGATTTTCTGTAAAGCTCAACCAGGCCTTTTTCTCCTACCAAATGTAGGGCCCCGACTGCTATAAAAGCGCCTCCTTGTTTCACCATGGGTGAAGAACGCTTATGCATTTTGATATTGCGCTTATCTAGCAGGAATTTTTTAAAAGACGCGCTAGCTGCGCGCGATTTTTCCAAATCTTTTGAATATAAAATGGACAAAGGCATTATCAATTCCAATTGTCGGGATAGGTACAGGTCAACAGTGGTGGCGTACATATCTGCTAAAAGTGTGCGCGTATGAATACGATCTTCGAGTAATGTGAGTTGATGATTAAAGGGTAGGGTGGAAAATGCCATATATTGTTCTTCTATGGATTCTAGGCCTATAACTGGCGTTCCGTTCGACCTGGCAAATTGCGTGATTTGAGCGTCAAGAACTGAGATTTTACTGTTGATGCGTAGTTTTTCACATCCAGGAACGGCAAAGAAATTAACGCTGGCAAACCAAGGTTTAAGGATTGGCAACAAATTGGCTGGAATACCTGCTGACTTAGAAGCTTCAAGCAAAGTGGCATAATCTTGAGAAGAGAGCACTTGATCGAGTTGTTTGTCCTGCCCTTGCATCGTAAAGAATAATCCGGGGAGTTGTTGTACGATTTGAGTCGCGGTCTTTTCATTTAGATTGTCAATTTCAACAGCAACTGATTGTGCCGTTTCCAATGCTTGTCTAACTTGAGCTGGCAATTGTTTTACGCGTGGATCGGTTGAGTGAACGGTGCCAAAAAGGTAAGACACTCGGCCTTGATCATCAGATATTTTCCAAAATACAGCATCAGCGTTTTGGTTGTCTGTTACCAAGCTTTGTAGATATTGAAATTTATTACGATCTGTTTGGCGAATATGTTCAATTAGGTTTTTGCCTTGGCAAAGGGGGACCTCTTTTGCTGATATTGGAGAAGATATGATCAGCGGGTACAAGATAAGCTGGATAAGATAAAAAAATCGTATCATAAACTCTACACCTTTAATAATTTCATATAGAGCAAAGCATAACGAGCAAACAAAGTGTAAGGCAAATAAAAAATAGAAAACGGCCTATTGGCAATTTTTAATTTTGCCAAAATCGAATCATATGAAATTTAAGATGAGTGGCAGGCCAGTTAGATAAAACTATTCAGCTGCATTTTGAATTTGTGGTGCTGCGGAGCGGACATCAGAGGCCACATGGTTTTCAAACTTTTTAAAATTCTCAACAAAGATATCGACCAGCCGCGCGGCTACGGCATCATAGGCTTGTTGGTCGCCCCACGTTTCACGCGGTGTTAAAATGGACTGATCTTTAAGCCCATCAACTGCAATAGGGACTTCAAATCCAAAGATTGGGTCTATGCGCATTGGTGTTGACTTTAAACCTCCGCTTAAAGCGGCATCTAAAAGCCTGCGTGTGGCTTTAATGGGCATGCGTGACCCTTTACCATATTGACCGCCGGTCCAGCCTGTGTTGACCAACCAGCAATCGACATTGTGCTTGGCGATTAGATCACGCAATAAATTGCCATATACACTTGGATGGCGCGGCATGAACGGGGCGCCAAAGCAAGTTGAAAACGTGGCTGTTGGTTCTGTCACGCCTTTTTCGGTGCCGGCAACTTTTGCAGTATAGCCTGATAGGAAGTGATACATGGCTTGTGCCGGGGTTAGCTTTGCAATTGGCGGCAGGACGCCAAAGGCATCAGCTGTTAGCATGATAATGTTTAAAGGCTGTCCGCTCAGACCTGTTGTGCTAGCCTGTTTAATGAAATCAAGTGGGTAAGCGCCGCGCGTGTTTTCAGTTAAAGAGCCGTCTTCAAAATCGGGGCTGCCATCATCGTTTAGAATAACATTTTCCATCACCGCATGATCGCGATTGATGGCATCATAAATCTCTGGTTCGGCCTCACGGGATAAACGAATGGCTTTGGCATAACAACCGCCTTCAAAGTTGAACACGCCATTGTCGGCCCAGCCGTGTTCGTCATCACCTACCAAACAGCGTTTTGGGTCGGCGGAAAGGGTTGTCTTGCCTGTGCCTGAAAGGCCAAAAAACACAGCAGAATTGCCGTCCTTATCTTCATTAACAGAACAATGCATTGGCATAATGCCTTTTTCTGGCAAGATATAATTTAGGTAGGAAAAGACTGACTTTTTCATTTCACCGGCATATTCGGTGCCGCCGATTAAAACAAGTTTTTGGTCAAGATCTAGCGCGATAACCGTTTCACTTCGTGTTCCGTGACGCTCTGGGTCAGCTTTGAAATTTGGCAAGTCAACAATGGTCAAATCAATGTTAAAATTGACGCGTTGTTCCGGGGTGGGTTCTATCATCAAATGCTGAATGAACAAGGCATGCCAGGCATATTCACAATAAACTCTGGTGTTTATTTGATGGCTTGGATCGGCACCGCCATGCAAATCTTGCACAAATAAATCTTTGCCTTTGGTGTGAGTGAGGAAATCTTCTTTTAATAGGTTAAATTTTTCTGGGCTTATGGGGGCGTTATTGTCCCACCAAATGGTGTGCTGTGTGTTTGTGCTTTTGACGACATGTTTGTCTTTTGCTGAACGGCCCGTGTGTTGGCCTGTTTTTACGCAGAGCGCCCCGTTGGCTGCTTTGACACCTTCATTTCTCTGAAGTGCAAAATCAAACAATTGTGAGCGGCTATTGTTAAGAAAAATTGTTCCCGGGTCAGTCAAGGGAAAAGTTATATGCTGTGTCATGCCGCCATCTATCGTTTTTAAAGTCACGCTAAAAATAAACTCCAGAAGAAGTGGATGCGCTGCCCGATTTGTGAGCTTTTCCCTCCACCTTCGTTTTCAGTTCATGACGAAGAATTCATGTAATGTCACAAATCCTTCATACCAGTCTAAATGCCACTTCTATTCGACTAATAAAAATGATTCAACTCGCCATTGGTCTAACAAGCTGCTTGTAAACATATAATTTAGCTAAGGTGCATAAAACTCACACTGTTTTTCCAATAATTTTGATAAAGCTAAAGCAAAGTAACTGCCTTAAAAAATTAGCGCAAGCATTGCCTTTCACCAGAAAACCGCTAACATCGCCCCTAACTTGCGTTCAACTGCCTTAAAATGCCCACAAAGGCATCTTAATCGCCAAATTTATATCAATGCTCACAACAATAAGGCTCACATAATATGCCAACAGTCGCTCTGGTCGATGATGATCGTAATATTTTAACATCACTGCGTATAGTGTTAGAAACCGAAGGATATAAGGTGCGCACCTATAATGATGGCGCTTCTGGTCTTGAAGGTTTGACACAAGAGCCACCTGATATTGCCATTCTTGACATTAAGATGCCGCGTATGGATGGGATGGAGCTTTTGCGCCGTTTGCGCCAAGATAGTGAATTACCGGTTATTTTCCTTACCTCAAAAGATGAAGAAATTGATGAGTTGTTTGGCCTAAAAATGGGTGCAGATGATTATATAAGGAAGCCGTTTTCTCAACGGTTATTGGTTGAGAGGGTTAAAGCTATTTTGCGCCGCGGGGTAGCGCGCGCAACTGATGCCCCGCCGGCTAATTCGGACAATACATTAGAGCGCGGCAAACTGGTTATGGATCAAGAGCGCCATACCTGTCATTGGGATGGGAAACCGGTTACTTTAACAGTCACAGAATTTTTAATTTTGCAATCATTGGCCCAACGCCCTGGTGTGGTGAAAAGCCGTGATGCGCTTATGGATGCGGCTTATGACGACCAAGTTTATGTAGATGACCGTACCATTGACAGCCATATCAAGCGTTTGCGTAAAAAATTCAAAGTGGTTGATGATGATTTTGATGTTATTGAAACGCTTTACGGGGTTGGCTATCGCTTTAAAGAATAGCTATAATTGTGCCAAATAGTGGGATTAATGTGCCAAACTAAGGGCTGAAGAGAGTTTCTCTTTAAAAGCTGCTTTGAGTGAGCAACTATCCCGACCTTAAGCTTAAAAATCTTGAAGAAGGTTTTACAGCTAATGGTGATGAAGTGTATGAAGGCAATGAAAGAGACCACAAAGAAGGCGTTTTTTTCTAGCACCGTTGCTCCCCTGGCAGCGCAGGAAAAGCTTGCTTCAAAAACTAAGAATTTGCCTAAATCTAACCGAAATAACCCCTTTACAATTGGGTCTTTAAAAAAACTCCTTGTACGTCTTAGATCTGCTCTGAGAGATAGCATCAATTTTTCAAGCTTAGGGCGCACCATATTTATTAGTAATATGATCGCCTTGATTTTTTTAGTGTTGGGTATTCTTTATTTAAATCAACTTAGGGTTGGTTTAATAGGTGCTAAGGTGGAAAGTCTGCAAACCCAAGGTGAGATTATTGCTGGGGCCATTGCTGCTTCGGCCACGGCTGATACTGACCAGATCATTGTGGACCCTGAAAGCCTGCTGGAGACAGGTGCAGATGCTCCTTTTATCACCAATGATACCTTTTCTTCACTTGAATTTCCTATCGATCCAGAACGGGTTGCCCCGATTTTACGCCGCCTGGTTCAGCCTACAGGGACCAGAGCTCGCATTTATGACTCAGACTCAACATTGATTGTTGACAGTCGGCGCCTTTATTCTGGAAGCTCAATTTCGCGTTTTGATTTGCCTCCAACTCCAGCTGTGGAGCGTGATTGGTGGTCTCAGTTGGAACAAGGGTTTAAACGCCTTATGTTTTATAATGAATTGCCAGAATATAAAGAAGATATTGTAGGTGATGGTAAAGTCTATTTTGAAGTTAGTGCTGCTTTTGGCGGGACCACAACGCCAATGGTGCGGGTGAGCTCTCAGGGCAAGCAAATTATCTCGGTGGCCGTGCCCATTCGTCGTTTGAGCCGGGTTTTGGGTGTGTTGTTGCTCTCCACAAAGGGGGGGGATTTGGAAAAAACGATCCGTAAGGAGCGCAGAGCCATTATACGTCTTACAATGCTGGCTTTTGGTGTGAGTTTGTTAACCTCTTTGTTTTTAACCCGTTATATTGCTCAACCTATGCGCCGTTTGTCTGCTGCGGCCAACCGTGTTGGTGAAAGCATCCGAGCGCGTGAAGAAATCCCTGATTACACCCAGCGTAACGATGAGATTGGCCAACTTTCTGGCTCGTTTCGAGATATGACGGCGGCTCTTTATCGACGTTTGGATTCTATTGAAAC
>JANQQH010000144.1 GCA_028285025.1 Hyphomicrobiaceae bacterium
GTCGGCGAGGTGACAATCCCAACTACCTTGGGCATAAAGGGCAGTTTTTGCTTGGCGCTTTCATCCATCAACCCTTCAGCGGCCAGTTTTTTCTTGCGCTCTTCCAACAGAGCCATTAACGCGCCTTGGCCTGCCGGCTCTAATTTTTCAATTACAATTTGATATTTTGACTGGCCTGGAAAGGTTGTCAGCTTGCCGGTGACGATCACCTCAAGGCCTTGCTCAGGTGCAATGCTCAAGCTTTGCGCCTTGCCACGCCAAATCACGCCAGACATCACTGCTTTTTCATCTTTTAAATCGAGATAAATATGACCAGAGGCCGGCTGGCTGACCCGGCCCAGCTCCCCGCGCACCCGCACATAAGAAAATTCGTCTTCAATAAAGCGCTTCACTTTGCCAGATAGCTGCGAGACTGTGTATTCAGGCGCATTGCTTTTTGGCTTGTCATTTGCCCCGTCAAAATCAAATTGCATACTTTATTTTCTCATAAAAAATCGTTCGTTGTGAAAAGTGGCACCTAACGCTAAGCCCTGTAAACCCTAAACCGGCATATGATCTGATAATATGCACCAAATTTAGGCGCAAAGCACTTGACACGCCTGGTCTGAATGCTAGGCCCTATAGGCAAAAGAACATAGATTAAAGGCACCCTTTTATGAATATATTGCTGATCGGCTCTGGCGGGCGCGAACATGCCTTGGCTTGGAAAATCGCGCAAAGCCCCCTTTTGCAAACCCTGTTTATTGCCCCAGGCAATGGCGGCATGACTGAATTGGGCACACTGACAGATTTAAACACAAGTGATCACCAAGCGGTTATCAACTTTGTTCAAGCAAACAACATTGAATTGGTCGTTGTTGGCCCTGAGGCACCATTGGTTGCTGGCTTGGTTGATGATTTGGAAACTGCAGGCATCAAAGCGTTTGGCCCCAAGCAGGCAGCGGCGGCCCTGGAAGGGTCCAAAGGGTTCACCAAAGACATCTGCAAAGACTATAACATCCCCACCGCGCGCTATGGCCGGTTTGATACTCTAGAGGCTGCCAAGGCCTATGCTGAACAACAAGGCGCGCCGCTTGTGGTGAAAGCCGATGGCTTGGCAGCGGGCAAGGGCGTGATTATGGCCCAAACCATTCAAGAAGCGTTGACCGCGATTGAGGATTGTTTTTCTGGCAGCTTTGGGCAGGCTGGTGCTGAAGTGGTGATTGAAGAAACCTTATATGGGCCAGAGGCCAGCTTTTTTGTGCTAACGGATGGCACCAATGCTCTGCCCCTTGCCACTGCTCAAGATCACAAGCGGGCTTTTGATGGCGACAAGGGACCCAACACGGGCGGCATGGGCGCCTATTCGCCCGCCCCGATTATGACTGACGCGCTGATTGAGCAAACCATGGCCACCATCATTGCGCCGACCATCAAAGCCATGCAGGACAAGGGCACACCTTATAAAGGTGTTTTATATGCCGGGCTTATGCTGACAGAGGAAGGGCCCAAACTGATTGAATATAATGCCCGCTTTGGTGACCCGGAATGCCAGGTGCTCATGATGCGCCTGGCCTCAGACCTGGTGCCAGCGCTTTTGGCCACGGCCAACGGCACCCTTGATCAACTCAGCCTTGAGTGGCATAAAACACCAGCCCTTACCGTGGTGATGGCCACAAAGGGCTATCCAGGGGGATATGAGAAGGGCAGCCAAATTAAAGGGTTGGGCAAAGCCAGTGCCCCTGAAAACATTGAAATTTTTCATGCAGGCACAGCCCTTGAAAATGGGGCTGTTTTGGCCACTGGCGGTCGTGTTTTGAATATCACCAGCCGTGCGCGTACCATTCAACAAGCTCAAGCCCAGGCTTACCAAGCCATTGAAAAAATTGACTGGCCGGAGGGTTTTTACCGTACCGACATAGCTTGGCGTGCCTTGCAAGAGACTTAATTAACTATTTTTCTAATCGAGCTCTTGAAAAGCTGGGCTTAACTTTCTATTTAATTAATCACTGTTTAATTAACTGAAAATTGTTAAACTTCAGCCATCATAAAATCGACACTTGCCCTGCTTAAAGGATATAAAATGAACACGCTTACCAAGGACAAAACAGCAATGACAAGCTCAGTTCCCTCTATTGCCCTGGCGCTTGGCGGGGGCGGCGCGCGTGGTTTGGCGCACATTAAAATTCTGCAAGTGATTGATGAATTTGGCCTTACCCCCAAACAAATATCAGGCACATCTATGGGCGCGCTTGTCGGTGCGCTTTATGCCTGCGGGATGAGCGGCAATGAGCTGGAGCTCTATGCAAAAGACCTGTTCCACAAACGCACAGAGCTGCTCAAACGCCTTTATGGCAACCGTCCAGATCGTTGGACAAGTCTGATTAACCTGCGCACCCCGGCCATGCTGAATGCGCCGGCCTTTTTTGAAATGATGATGCCAAATGAACTGCCCGAAACTTTTGAAGAGCTAAAAATCTCGTTTTCGGCAATTGCTACTGATTTTTACACCCATGAGCAAGTTATCATCAATAAGGGGCTGATCATGCCAGCCATTGCCGCAAGCAGTGCCTTGCCAGCTTTGTTAAAACCGGTGCAAATTGAAAATCACGTTCTTATTGATGGTGGGTTTGTAAACCCGGTGCCTTATAATATTTTTGCCGACAAAGATCTGTTTACCATAGCTGTTGATGTAACCGGGGAACCGGCCCGTTTGGCTGGCAAAATCCCTAACAGCATCGACACGCTGATTGGGGCCAGCCAGATTATGCTGCGGTCTTTAACCAATGCGATGATCAAGACTGAAACGCCCGATTGTTTTATTCAACCCAAGGTTGGCCGCTTTAATGTGCTCGATTATTTTAAAATTGACGATATTTTTGAGGCCAGCGAGGAGGCGGCTGAAAGTTTGCGCCAAACGCTAGACAAGCAATTGACCATAAGCCCGGTTGAAATTTAGTCCCGCTTGGCAGTAAAAAAGTCTTGCAACAATTGGGCTGCCTCGCTTTCACAAATTCCGCC
>JANQQH010000155.1 GCA_028285025.1 Hyphomicrobiaceae bacterium
TTGTTGCAGAGATTGAACATAAAGCTTCAAACTCATTTAGATTTATGATTCCGATTTGGTGGAAATTAATTTCCAGTTTGGATCGCGGCCAGAAACTGGGCGCGAGAAGGTCCAAATATCTGTGATTTTTTCGATCGCTTTTTCATCGCCCTCAACAATGGCACCGTCTTGGCCTTGTATGTAACGAATGAGGGAAGATTTAAACTTCACAGTGATCTCTGCTTGTTTGTCTTCCAAGCCAGCCTCTAACATGCTGACTTTTTCGAAGCCAACAAATTGGGTTGTCATGGTTTGATTTTGCGCTTCTCTTTGATCTATGGCGTCAGAAAAGCCAGCATAAACATCTTTGGCGAGCAGGCGTTTTAACGTGCGTTTGTCGCCTTCAGAAAAGGACGAGATAATCATTTCATAGGCTATCTCTGCGCCTTCCATAAACTGATCTGGATCAAATGTTTGATCTGCATTGGCAATTTCGGTCAAGCCATCGCCAAGGTCTGAACTGTCTTGGGCGTATTTTTTGATTTTTTCAGAAACATCTATTTCTTGGGCTTGAGGCGCTGTGTCATCAGCTTCACGCCTGTCTGGCATGGTGACAACATTATCATGGTCTTGGTTTACATCTCTGGGCGGCGTGTTTTCTGCCTTGTCGCTGCCAAACGGGTCATAGTGCTGGTGCTCATTACCGGTCCGTGAGCCTAAAATGGAGCGAAGATATAAAAATATGACCACTGCAACACCTAAGAATATGATGCTAATGATATCTAGACCGTTACCGTTCATTTTTTCCTGCTAACTTGTTCTTTTAAGTTAAAACTGTTTCGTCTGTTTCTCTTTATTCAATCTGATGACTGAATTGTTTGTTTTTGAGATTACAACCTATTTATATGGGCCTTTTGTAGAAAGAATAAAGGGATGATAGGGAATATTTGCACTAAATTACCCTTATTTGTTCTCTTCATATCATTATTCTTGAATTTGGCAAATGCGTCATAAGTTATTTTCTTCCATTTGGCGCATAAGGCATGCTTTAAAATTCTATCTTAGGTATTATGTTCCTTAATTAAGATGACATAGATTTAAGGCGTTAGGTTGATCAATATCTAATCTATTTTTAAATGTAGGTGGTTTAAAGGTTTATCCAATGGGATGGTTATTTTTTGCTTTGTTTGTTGCTGTTCCGATTATTGAGATTGTTGGGTTTATTCAAATCGGCTCATTAATTGGCATTTGGCCTACGATTGGCATTGTTATTTTAACGGCGATTGCCGGGTCTATTCTTTTGCGTCATCAAGGCATGGCAGCTCTTTTCCAGGCGCAATCAAAATTGGCGCGAGGGACCATTCCGTTTGATCAGGTGATTGATGGGATTTGCTTGGGTTTTGCCGGCGCGTTGTTATTGACGCCAGGATTTTTTACGGACTTTTTTGGGTTTTTATTATTTATCCCTCCATTTCGGCGCTCGCTTGCTTGGTTTGTTTATGACAAAGTGATCAAACCGCACACTCATATCTACACAACTGAAACCTCTGGCCCCTCTCACCCAGATGAACGCCAAGATGGGCAGGTGATTGATGGGGAGTTTGAAGATATAAGTGATGATGTGAAAAAGACCCCGTCTGAAAAGCAAACAAAAGCACCATTAGACAAAGAGAAAAAGGGCGGCAAGTCGCCTTGGCAAGGATAGCTTTAACTTCACTTTTTCATGCCTTGCTATCGTTAAACGGACATGATAGCCAGGGATAAGTTTTATTTATTTGCAAAGGGTTTCATATATGTCTGATGATCAAAATGGCGTGAGTAATGGTAATGGCGCTACTAGCAATTCTGCAAATCCGAGCATTCAAGTTGTTGGGCAATATTTGAAAGATTTATCATTTGAAAGCCCTAAGGCGCCGCATTCGTTAAAGCATCCTGGCGATAACCCAAACTTGCAAGTTGATATTCATGTCAATGCAAACAAGCTTGGCGACGACTCTTATGAGAGCGCCATTCAGTTAAAAGCCCATGCCAGTAATAGTGATGGCACAATTTATATTATTGAAGCGGTCTATGCTGGGGCGTTTGAAGTGAAGAACATTCCTCAAGATGCGCTTGAGCCTATTTTGTTGATCAATTGCCCGACCATTCTTTATCCGTTTTTGCGGCGCGTTATTGCTGACGCTACGCAAGAAGGTGGCTTTCCGCCTTTATTGCTAGACCCGATTGATTTTGCCAATCTTTACCAACAGCGCCAAGAAGTGCAGAAAACAAAAGGCTTTGCC
>JANQQH010000156.1 GCA_028285025.1 Hyphomicrobiaceae bacterium
ACGCCAACCCTTTGCAGAAGCCGCTTACGGTGCCATTGGTGTTGAAACCCTATTACCAGCCGCCTTACGCCTTTATCACAACCAGGAAATTGACCTGATCACACTTTTAAAAACCATGACGATTAACCCAGCCAATATTTTAGGATTAAAAACAGGCCGCTTAGCTGTGGCGGCCCCGGCTGATTTAACTGTGTTTGACCTGAATACCCCATGGATTATTGATCGTGACTTATTACAGTCTCGGTCTAAAAACAGCGCCTTTGATGAAGCCAAAGTTGAAGGGCGCGTGCTCATGACATTTGTTGGCGGCAAACAAGTGTTTCAACTCAAAAACAATAGCCCTGAATTTTTTTAAAATGGCAAAAACATTTGCTCAGTTATGTCATTAACTGAACATATAAGCTCGATTTTCAATTCAGACAGATCAATGTCCTGAGCACTCCTGACAAAAGGCTATGATAGAGAAAAAGAGCAACGCTTCTCAGCTTCCAGCTCGGTATCTTGCCAGAATAACAGCCGCATGAATTATGTTTTCACAAAACAAGTGAGCACCAGACAAACGCTGTACAGCTTGATAGAGGTTTTTTAGCTTTTTTAATTTCTTTATGCAGTAAATCGAAAAACCAATATCACACAGCATAAACAAAGGAGGGCTTATTCATTCGTTTTTGTTCATGGGGATTGTTATTGTAAAGGCACCGCGTATATCACCGACAGCAAAACCGGTTGCCTGATCTTGGGGATAAAGCGACTGAATGGTTTCATGAACCTGTTTAGACAGTTTTGCCCCATGACATTTAAGGCACACCCCTTGTGTGCCAATAGCTTTCATATAGCGAAACTCTCCATTCTGTATGACATGCGCATCTAGCTTCCCAACTGGTTCGCCGCTCGCAAGACGAGAGATAAATTTTTCTAACTGCGTCTTTTCCCACGCATCAGGCGCATTGTTTGGGTTGCGAACGCGCAAAGCGGTGCGCCCAACTCTTATGCCTTTGGTTTGTGAAATTTGAGCCGCAATCTCTGGCGCTTTGACATTGCAAACCTTTATAGCTGCAATTGGCCCGCCCTCTTTCATCGATTTTTGCAATTCTTGTTTGAGTGAACTGCCCAGGTCTTTAGCTGAAGAACGGGCCTGTGCCTTTAAAGCCTTGTCAGAAGCATGGACATTAGGAACCATAAGTATAAATAAGAGCATACCCAATAAATTCTTTTGGTATAAGGTCTTCATAAATGTCTCTCCACGACCAAATTGTTTTTACAAAGTTATACCATTCATAACTTGATCTCGTTTATCTCCCCAATCTAAAAACATTGCAGCTCTATCGAGATATGACATTTGTCAAGATCACTCACAAAAACGAGACCTATGATATAGAACCAAAAAAGGGCAGCTCTTTGAGAGCCACCCTTTTTAAAAATAAATAAAACTTTATCAAGTTTACAGACGATCAGGATCAATCTTACCTTTCTCGTCCACCGCGCCTTTTAATAGTTCGGGCAAATTGCGCTCTAACCACTCACGCAATAGCGGTTTTAACAGTTGCTTGAC
>JANQQH010000157.1 GCA_028285025.1 Hyphomicrobiaceae bacterium
CTGAAACAATGAAATCCTTAAGAATCGCTGCAACCGGTATGCAAGCCCAAGAACTCAATGTGGAAGTGATTTCCAATAACATTGCCAATATGCGCACGACTGGTTTCAAACAAGTCAGAACCGAGTTCCAGGATTTACTTTATCAAGACATCCGCCGTGTTGGTGCCGCTTCTGCATCTGATGGCAGCATCATTCCAACCGGCGTTCAAGTTGGTTATGGAGTGAAAACCGGTGCCACCGCACGCATTATGAACCAAGGTAACTTGCAACAAACAGGCAAAGAATATGATGTCGCGATCCGCGGTGAGGGTTTTTTCTCAATTCAATTGCCCAGCGGTCAAACCGCTTATACCCGAGATGGGTCTTTTGAACTGGATGCCAATGGCAACTTGGTCACCCTAGATGGCTTCCAAGTTCAACCCAATATCACCGTTCCAAATAATGCCCGCTCTATTACCATCAATCGCCAAGGCACGGTGCAAGCGCTTGTGGGCAATGAAACCACCCCGCAAGATCTTGGCCAAATTCAACTATCACGCTTTGTAAACAAAGCAGGGCTTCAGTCAATTGGTGATAATTTATACTTAGAAACCCCAGCCAGTGGCGCAGCCATCGATGGTTTTGGCGATGACGCCGGCTTTGGTTCGGTAATGCAAAGTTTTCTAGAAAACTCAAATGTAAATGCAGTTGGTGAACTCTCAGACCTGATCGCCGCTCAACGCGCCTATGAAATGAACGCCAAAGTGATCAGCGCATCAGATGAAATGATGTCAACCACCAGCAACATTGTCCGCTAACCATAAAAGCGAACAAATCCCAAACTAAACTTATAAAAGAAAGACACCTCAAATGAACCGATTGTCAAATACCAGAAAAGTAACATTGACCTTCATGGCATCATGTTTTGTTTTATTCAGTCTTGCCCTGACGAACCAAAAGGCTCAAGCAACTGAAATTTTGACCCTGAAAACCCACATTGAGGTCCATGCTGATACGGTCACCTTGGCAGATCTATTTCCCGACGCCAAACGCTACCGCTCAACACCCTTGTTTAAAAGCCCCCCTCTTGGCCGCCAAGGCACTGTTGGGCTTGAACATTTAATCGCTGCGGCAGCCCGTTATGACTTTACCTTTGACACGCCCCTACATCTAAAAAACATAACCGTTTCACGTCCCGCCCGCACCATCAAGCAAGAGGTTTTTGAAACCCTTGTGAAAGAAAAAATCGACAAACATGATGTCAGCAAAAACAGCGATAAGATAATAACCCTTACCTTTGACACACCTTTAAAAGATCAATTGTTGCCATTACACCTATCTGGAAAAATCAAACTTAATAGCTTTATCTTTAACAAAGTTTCCAAAACCTTCCGGGCAAAAGTCTCACCCCTTGATGGCCTGTCAGAAAAATATGCCCTCACACTGAGCGGCAAAGTAAGTTTTTCCTATAAACGCCCGGTTTTAACCCGCCCGATCAAACGTGGAGAAAAAATCACGCAATCAGATGTTCAAATGAAAACCTTCAAACAATACCAAGTCCCAAGAAATGTTTTAAAAATAAGTGCCAAAATTGTCGGCCTCACAGCGACTAAAAACTTAAAAACAGGCGCATTCATAAAAGCATCAGACATAGAAACACCCAAAATGATTCAAAAAAATCAACTGGTCACTCTGATATTTAAAAAATCAAACCTGAGCTTAAAAACCCAAGGCAAGGCAATGGCGCACGGCGCGTTAAATGACACTGTTGCCGTTATGAACATCAACTCAAAACGCACCGTTCATGGCATCGTCAAAGCCCCCGGTGTCGTCGTGATTCAAAATGCACTTGATCCCAAACTTCAACAAACCGCACACCTAACAAATTAACCAATTGCCAGCAGATAAAGAGATTAAGTTATGCTACGTATCACAGTTAAAATAATAACATTGGTTAGCTTGGCTCTGTTAACAGGGGCTTGTTCACATCTGGATAAAATATCTGAAATTGGCGAAACGCCAAAACTATCAGCAATAGAAAGCCCTGTTGAAAAACCTGGCTACCGCCCCGTTAGCATGCCCATGCCCGAACCTGAAGAGGTCAGCTATAACCCTAACTCATTATGGCGCAACGGCTCACGCTCATTCTTTAAAGACCAAAGAGCACGCAAAGTTGGGGACATCATCACAGTCTTAATAGAAATCACCGACAAAGCAGAAATTGATAATGAAAGCACCAGAGATCGCTCTGGCACCAATTCTGTTTCCGTAGATGCCTTGGCCGGTTACACATCTTTATTAAAGAAAATTTTGCCCCACGATGCCGACTTATCAAAATTGGTTGATCTCAGCTCCACCTCTCAAGACAAAGGCGCAGGCACAGTTGATCGCGAAGAAACATTAACCACCAAAATGGCTGCAGTGGTGATGCAAGAATTACCCAATGGCAATCTGGTCATTGAAGGGCGCCAAGAAATACGTGTTAATCATGAAATCAGAGAAATCATCGTTGCTGGTATCATCCGGCCCGAGGATATTAGCTCTGTTAACACCATTGACATTTCAAAAATTGCTGAAGCCAGGGTCTCTTATGGTGGACGCGGCCACATAACCAACGTTCAAGCCCCACGTTATGGCAGCCAAGTGCTTGATATCGTCCTGCCATTCTAACAGCACAAGTCCCTATCGTTCCTACCAAGAGAGCGCAAAAGGCACCTTAACTTTCCAAAAAGTCTCATTGAAAGTTAAGGTGCCTACATAAAAACGACCTTACTATGGTTGCATAAAACCTCAATATTAATCCATAAAAAGCCAAACAATTACTTCTTGACCATTCAGTCAAGAATAACTACTGTGAGCGCTATTATGTAAAGGTTGAAAAGAAACCCAATGAGTAAAAATCGATCAACCACCAAGCAAAAATTGATAGAAACCGCGACTGAGCTAATCTGGCGCAACAGTTACGGCGCTGTCAGTGTGGATGAAATATGCCGCAAAGCTGGTGTCCAAAAGGGCAGCTTTTATCACTTTTTTCCCAGCAAAGCAGACCTGGGCTTAGCCACAATCGATGCTGGCAT
>JANQQH010000209.1 GCA_028285025.1 Hyphomicrobiaceae bacterium
TTGTCTTAATTTTTTGTCTCACGGGCTATTCCGCGGCTTTTTTTGTTGCGCTTTAGATTTCCCAACAGTCAAACCGCGCCAGGCAGCGCGGGCCCTCCGACGGGGCGCGCAATATTTTTTACGCCCTTATGGAGCGTAAAATGCGCGGGCTTCGCCATGTAAGCCTAGCCCACTATTGGCTAAGCTCCTTCTTTCGTGAATAAGATTTTTCATTAAAGCATTCCTCCCAAATGAGAGTACCACCCCTCCTGCGATTTTGAGAATGGCCCAAAAGACAAATCTTTTTACACATTGAACTAAACTTCACCAAGAAGGAAGCGAGCCTTAGCGAGTGCCCATGGCATCGCCGCTCGCGATGCCTGGCGCGTTGCGGCGCCCCGTCGGAGGGCCCGCGCTGCCTGGCGCGGTTTGACTGTTGGGAAATCTAAAGCGCAACAAAAAAAGCCGCGGAATAGCCCGTGAGACAGTTAATGAAGCTTTGTTTCTTTGCTGTCGCGGGCGCCGAAGTGGTTGAGATAGCGCGCGTCGATAGCTTCCACTGGTAAGATGATGAAAATATCTGTTGTGCCAAATTGATGGTCAATCACAGCGCCGTCACCAACATATGCCCCCACACGTAAATAACCTTTGATGAGAGGCGGCAGGGCCTTAAAGGCCTTTTTCAGGTCGATCTCTTCTTTTGGCACCATATCCATATCAACATGGAGGTGATCATGGGCTTTTACGCGCCATTCTTTAGGCGCGCGGGCGTGATGATGCAAAAAGCTTAAGGCTAGCGCGTGCTGTTTGGGGTCGATCCCTTCTAAACTGGCGCAACCAATAATAACATCGGCCTTTTCTTTTCGAATGTAGGCCCATAAGCCGTGCCATAACATCTCAACAGAGCGTTTGCTGCGATGGGTTTTCAAGACGCATGAACGGCCCAATTCCAAAAATTTATGGGTTTGCGCTTTGCTTTTGAGTAAAGGGGCAATGTTATATTCACCTGAAGTGTAAAAGCCCCCATGCCTTGCTGCTTTTTCTTGGGTTAAAATGCGGTAGGTCCCCACGATTTTGGTTTTTGGGGCAAATGGATATTTGCCCGAAGGCACATTGTGATCGAGCACCAAAAGGTGATCACAGATTTTGTCATATGGATCAATGTCCCGCCGTTTTAATTTGGTTTGCGTATCTGGAATGGCTGACATTTCTTTGTAAAAAACTTTGTAGCGAAGACGTTGGGCTTTTTTAATTTCTTTCTTTTTGGTCGCCAAGCGCACCTCAAGGTTGCCCAAGCGTCCATAGCTTTGAATTGGTTTTTTTAATCTTTTTAATTGGCGCGAAAACTGCCTTTGTTGATTGGCAAGCATTTTTGCGTGGCCCTTTAACGGCATGTGTTTGGCCAAGAAATTTTTTATCGGTTTTGGATTTTCAAAGCTGGGGTCTTGGTTCAGCATCATGGTATGACGCCCTTCGTGTCTGTTGCATTTAGATACACTTTACTTGGGATTAAGCCTCTATAGCGGTTCATTTTTCTGGCGCTATTTCAAGCAGCATATAAGTGAGTTTTTTGACATCCCCATGACGCTTTTGCGTCAGTACATTATCTTTTTTGTTGCAAATTTATGAAATCACACCTGACTTATTGCGGTTTTGTGACGCGGCGCAAGGTTATGTTGAGCCGCCCCTCTTGTAACTCTGGATCTTTTTGCAAAAGACAAGAGGTATTTGGTATAATGCGATCAATACCATGATAGCAAAGCCGGGCGTTGCCTGCCAATACAACCACATCACCAGATTTCAGCTCAAGCGTTGTTGTTTTATCACGCCTGTTTAAGCCGCCCAGGCGAAATTTTGCGCTGTTGCCAAGGGAGATAGAGACCACTGGGGCGGTTAAGTCTTGTTCGTCTTTATCTTGATGTAGACCCATTTTGGCTGTGTTTTGGTAATAATTGATCAAGCCAGCTTCTGGTGGGGCAGCAAAATTGCTCACCTTTTGCCAAATGGTTAAAAGCGAGTTTGGCATATCGGGCCAGGGATTACCTGTTTCTGGATGAGTTGGTTGGTAGCGATAGCCTTGTTTGTCGCTTACCCAGCCTAAGGGGCCGCAATTGGTTTCCATGACCGAAAAGGGGCGCCCTGATTTGGGCATTGTTGGACGATAAAAAGGGCTTGCCTTAAGAACATTTAAAATGTCTTGAAGCAAGGCCCTTTGTTCGGCTTTGTTAAGATAGGCACTGTGATGTTCAAATCCATCCATACCTTTTTATAATAGTAAGCTATTGCCTAGCCAAGTGCGGCTGAATTTTCTTTCACTTTTTGAGTGGCTACATTCACCAGCTCAGTGGCTTGTGCAATTTCATTCACGCCAGTAGAAATTTCATTCACACTGTCGGCTGCTGTTTGCATATTTCCTGACATGTTGGTGGTCACAGCTGACTGCTCTTCAACAGCGGCTGAAATCATCGAAGAAATTTCATTGATCTTACCAATGGTTTCAGTAATTGTCTTAATGGCGTCGACAGCTTCATCTGTGGTGGACTGAACTTGCGTAATTTGATTGCTTATCTCTTCGGTTGCATTTGCTGTTTGGCCTGCAAGTGATTTCACTTCTGAGGCCACAACCGCAAAGCCTTTGCCAGCCTCACCAGCACGGGCCGATTCAATGGTGGCATTCAGAGCCAGTAAGTTGGTTTGCTCAGCAATTTCTGAAATTAGGCTGACAACATCTCCAATACGTTGGGCCGCGTCCGCCAGGCCAGAGACAATGCTATTGGTGTTATCGGCTTGCTCCACCGCTTTGGTTGAAATTTCCAAAGCGTTGGTAACTTGCTGATTAATCTCAGAAACAGAAGAGCTTAATTCTTCCAGCCCGCCAGCAACGGCATGCACATTTTGTGAGGTTTGTGATGAAGCACTGGCTGCTTCTGAGGCCTGGGTACTGGCATTGACAATCGCTTCCATAATCTCTGTTAAATCAGTGTCAATTGATTCTTGCACCTGTGATCGACGGATACGGTCTTGCACCATCTCTGTTCGATCTGTTGCAAATTTAATGACCTTAATTGGCTTGCCGTTTTGGTCAAAAATCGGATTGTAAGACGCTTGAATCCAAATTTCTCTGCCGCCTTTGCCAAACCGTTTATATTCGTCACTTT
>JANQQH010000230.1 GCA_028285025.1 Hyphomicrobiaceae bacterium
AACTATATCAAATAATATTGTGTAAGAGAGGGGCGCATTATGCGACTAAATCCACCAACAGTCTTTATCTTTCTAATATCACTCATCCTAGCCGTAGCAGCCATTGCCGGTCATCAAGGATTGGTCGAAATTCCATCCATTATTGCCGCCCAAGACTTCTGGCTTGCTATTGGTGCCTATATAGTGTTGGCCATTGGCAACCTTGTACGTGGTCTATAAGTTTGCAAAAATTACAGTCATTTTAAGATCAAAAACGCGCTTTAAAAAAAGCGCGTTTTTTCATGCCAAAATTTTAAGCTGCCTTTTGCTTGATACGCGGCATCTTCATAATCCGAAACAATAGACGCTCAAAAATTGGTTCGGTAATCCCAGCGCGTAATTTTCGAATATGATAGCGCTCCATAGCCCGTTTCGCCACATGAACAAAACGCCCCTCAATAATCCGATCAATATTGCGCGGCGGACACTGCGGAACCGCCAAAAAAGCAGCCCCGCGCGCACCATAATCTATCATGAAAAAACCATTACCTGTTGGCTCATACAAAGGATAGCGTTCACGCAATATTTCTGCCAGATTACCAACAACAGTGCTCGTCATGCTCTCGCGCAAAAAATCAAAACACGGCGGCGGGGCCTCCATTGGCGTTGTCTCTAATTTTTGCGGCGCCACAATCTCACCAGTTGCAAAAATAGTCTCATAACGCTGCGACTGTAAAAAACGATTGGTTGGCAAAAGACCTTTGCTGTTTATCAAATCATCAACACCGCTAATAAAAGGCTCTACTCGTTTAGAAGGCCATAGCATCCCATACCGTGTCTCTAAAAGCTGGCGCCCCTTTTGCAAACCATCATCATTAAAATAAAGAATATGAAACGAGCGGTCATCAATCCGATCAATAGCAGCATTACAAACCCATTGAATATGGCGTGCACGAAATGCCCCCTCAAACAAACGATTGGAATTACCAATACCACCAACTCCAAAATGTCCTAAAAAGGGTTCTGGTGTTACAAAGCGAATGGGCACCTCAGTGCGCAAACGATACCGTCTAAGCAAACGATCTACATTGAAAACATATTGGTAAGCATTTTGATAATCACTTGAACCAGGTGCCAACGCCACAGTCATCGGGCCAGGCGCATTTAAAAAATCTTGAAACGCCAATTCGGCCCGCATGGCCTCATCCGCACCAACCAAAGAATGCACCATGTTTCTCGATTGGCTCAAACCAGGAATATGATCAAAAGCTGGTTCCATCCCATCGGTAATAATCAAGTAATCAAATGGCAGTCTTTTGCCATTTTCCAACTTAATGATTTGCCGCTCAGGATGAAGACTAGCAACATTTCCAACGGTATGGTGAATACCAAAGCGCTCTAAAATGGGCTGTAATTTAACATTAGCTTCATCTAAGGGGCGCAATCCAAGCCCAACATAAGGCAGACCAGATTTAACAACGCCGTACCGCTCTGGCGACACAACCGTTATCCAATCTTCCTCAGCAATGAGTTTTTTGAGCTGTAAAGCCGTGGTTAACCCATTGATGCCATGCCCAATAATGAGTATGTGAGCCATGTAGGCGCGCCTCTAAAGAAAACATCGAAAGCTTTATCTTTGTGCCTCAAGAGGAGCAAAGAACACCAAAGCTATAAATCTCAAATAGTTACGCGACTGCTCTTTAAAGCATTACGAGGCGAATCGCGGTCAAGTCAATCAAGAAAGAGAAAATTGCCACAAATCAGATCATCGCCTTACAAGAAACCTCAACCTCTAGATAAAGAATGAAAAGAAAAAAACATGAAAAAGTTTTTTAAGGGATAGGATCTATGGTTGGCTCTTCACTTTGGGCATAGTGCAAGGGCAATTGAGTGGTAAATTTGATTTGTTCCATAGCAAAAGAAGACGACACATCAGCAATGTCCACCCCTTCAATCAAGCGCTTATAAAAGTCATCATAAGCCGCAATATCAGGCACAACCACCCGCAACAAATAATCGACATGACCGCTCATGCGATAAAATTCCACCACTTCAGGGAACTGCTCAATCGCTTTATGAAATTTAGCCAACCAATCCTCACTATGCTGATTGGTCGTGATAAACACAAAAACTGTCACCGGCGCATTGACCTTTTCAGCGTCCAGCAAGGCCACACGCTTATTTATCACCCCCATCTCTTCCATTTTCTGAATACGGCGCCAACACGGAGTGGTTGAAAGTCCCACTTTTTTACCAATTTCAGCAACAGCAACAGTGCAATCCTGTTGCAAAATGTCCAGTATTTTTATGTCTAACTTATCCAAAGTCATCTAACCTAAGTCCTGCCCAAGCCATAATTGAAATAATATTTTCACAACCGACTTAACATTAGCAATATTTAGGAAATTTTTCCATAAAAAGCAATAATGCAACAAAAAATTCTACAATTCATCGAAGAAAATCTTCTTTTAACGAAAATTCTTCGCCCGCCAATCTCTTGGTAGTTCAAAAATCCCTTGCCAAAGCCCTTTTTTATCTGAACGAGCTTCGCGCTCTAAAGATTTATACCGCCCGCCAAAAGAAACAGCCCATCCTTCACGCACCATAAATTGGTTAATTTCAACCTCTCCCACCGTGCAAACTCCTAAAAGACGGCCATGCCTATCAAACTCATTACCTTTGCACTCTACATTTTGGCGCCCAATGAGACGGCGCAAAGCAGACGTCGCAGCCCGCCCGCAAGCCCACTTTTTGCCTTGCTTTTCACAATATTGGCGTCCTTCAGGCGCATCAATACCCCGCAAACGCACCCGTTCATTGTTTAAAATTAAGCTGTCACCATCAACAACTTTAGGGACCCCAACCCATTCATCAAATCCAGAGCGTTCTTGCCACCAAAGCAACCCAGCAAAGATTAACAAACAGATAACAACAAGTATTTTAGAACCATCCAATGAACCAAAACCTTCTTAAAATTTCCATAAATTTCATAAATATAAACGCTAAATTAGGAATTTACATCCACAATAAATCATTAATTCTGTGGGTCTGAGGCCTTGTGAAATAATCACAATGCTAAAGTTATAAGTAATGAGTTCTAGTCAGTGGTAAACAACGGGCAAATAAACCGCACATTCGGTTCAAATCAAAACTCTCAGCTTGCCTCCTCTGTAAAAGAGGTAAGGGACCGGCTTGGCCAAACCAGAGGGTCAGAGCGATTCCAATATGAATTATTGCTCATGTTTGCTCGCAATGAACTCACGGCCTCCCTTTCAATTCCATTATTTGCCGTTATTCTTGCCGTTAGCACCTCCTTTTGGGCGCCCTTAACACATATTGCTATCTGGATTGGCGCGGTTTTTATCACCAAAAGCATCATTCTTATGCTCTGCCGCAAACTTAAAAACATGCAGCGCAAAGAAGTGAATGTAAAACAATGGCGTCTAAGACTAATCATAGCAGAACTTTTTTATGGATTTGCCTGGGCCGGAATTGCTATTCTGTCCGCTTCAACCACAGATTTAGCCGCCCATATCTTTATCTTTGCATCTTTCATTGCTGTCATCTCCATTCGCATGATGTTTGCATCCACTGTTATGCCCCTCGTCATCGCCGGCACGGTCCCCATGACCATTGCCATCGTGCTTCATTATCTATTATTATTTCACTCCCCCTTCTATATGGCATTAGCTACCATGGCCGTTGGCATTCACGTCTATCTTATGTTCCTCATGACAGGGCTAAATTCAACAGTTCACACCATGCTTAAATATCGCTCAGACAAAGATATTTTAATCGGCCATCTTGAAGAAGCAAAGGCATTTTCAGATGACGCCAGAAAACGCGCTGAAGAAGCAAATCTAGCCAAATCACGCTTCTTAGCAACAATGAGCCATGAACTAAGAACCCCTTTAAATGCCATTTTAGGGTTTTCAGAAGTCATGAAATCAGAAGTTTTTGGCCCACATTCAAACCCCACATACAAAGAATACGCCGTAGACATTCATAACAGCGGCAATCATCTATTAAACTTAATCAATGAAATTTTAGATCTTTCACGCATTGAAGCAGAACGTTATGAACTGCATGAATCTACCTGCAAACTGATCGAAATTGTAGATGATTGCAAGCACTTGGTTACAATGCGCGCACAAAGCAAAGACATCGAACTTGAACTGATCGAAGAAAGCCAACTCAACTCAATCTGGGCTGATGAACGTGCCCTTCGTCAAGTCAGTTTAAATCTATTGTCAAACGCAATTAAGTTTACCCCACCGAAGGGCAAAGTCACAATTTCAATCGGCAAAACCATATCGGGCGGTCAATACGTATCGGTAAAAGACACTGGTCCAGGGATACCAGAAGAAGAAATAGAAAAAGTTTTAAAACCCTTTGGTCAAGGCTCACTCGCCTATGAAACGGCAGAAGGGGGCACAGGATTAGGTCTTGCTATATGCCAAAAACTAATTGCCATTCATGACGGCACATTCTCACTTGAAAGCGAAGTGCGTCATGGCACCTGTGTGCGCTTTGAAATCCCGGCAAAACGCGTGATGCAAGCGCTACCACCACTTGAATTCGAACAACATAAAGACGTCACAACTGCCGAAGTTTTGGACCCAAACAGCAAAGAATTTGAAGACCTGACGACCCAAATACAAAATATCATCAAAAAGCGACAAGTAAAAAGAGAATATTACGCTGCCAAACAACATCAAGACCCAGAACCATCCTTAATTACATTAAAAAAGGCAAGTAGCGAGTAAATTAGAGAAATTTCACAAACGTGAAAAAGGCACCAATTCTACCATTTTCTCGCTTTATAATTGGTGATAAAGTTATGCAAACTAAATAATTATTGAGTTTGTAACAAAACAATTTATCACACAAATGGAGACCGCTGTGAGTACATGGCTCGCCCTTGGACTACTTGTTATATCAGGCCTGATTTTGGTCCTTTATCACGACCAAGGCACAATCGCTGGCCTTGATAGCTCCAGTTTTGCTGGCCTAATGGCAAGCATCGCCTTGCTCATTTGGATCGGTAGTTCGGTTCTAAGAGATTATGCCGGGCGCGTTGGCAAAGCTGTAAAAGACATGATCACCTGGGCTGGCGTCATTCTGGTCTTGGTCACCCTTTACACATTTCGCCTAGAATTATTAGAAGGGCTAGATCGCATCGCCCATCAGCTTTTGCCCGCGGGCACCAACATTAATTTAAGCCCCTACAACAAAGAGCGGGCAACAGTGCGCATTCGCAAAAAAGACAATGGCCATTTTGTCGTCAACACCATCACAAGCCGAAAACCAATTACAATGTTGGTCGACACAGGCGCTTCAAATGTCGTCCTCAGCGCTCGTGATGCACGCTCCATAGGCATCACGCCTGAAAGTTTAAATTTTGTTATTCCGGTGAACACCGCAGCCGGGAAAACCATGGCAGCGCGGGTTGTGCTGAATCAGATCACAATTGGGCCCATCACCATCAATGCCGTTGAGGCTCTTGTCGCAAGAGAAGGCGAATTGCAAGAAAGCTTGTTGGGTATGAGTTTTTTAAATCGTTTGCGCTCTTATGAAGTCTCTGGCGATTTTTTAATCCTTCGCAGCTAAACGAACAGCTCGGTTAAGGAGTTAAGTTAAAAATGAAACACACAAAAAACTTCCTTCGTGAAATGGCCCTGTGGCTTATGGCAGCAGGCATGGGATTTGCGGTTGTGTTTTATTCAGATCAACTTATTGATAAAATTAGGGCCTTTCAACTGGTTGCCAATTCTGTAGACCTTAAACATCATGTCAGACAACCCGAAGTTCAAAAAAATGGCTGGGAAAATGTCATTGTCATTCATGCCAACCGTGAAGGGCATTTTGCCACACAGGCGTCAATCAACAATGAAGACACCCAATTCCTAATTGATACAGGCGCCACCTATATTGCCTTGTCTTATGAAACAGCGGAAGAAATTGGCCTCCATGTCCATGACGATGATTTTGATAAAATTGCCCGCACAGCCAATGGCGTCTCTAAGGTGGCTCATGTGAATTTAGATGAAGTGACCATTGGTGACATTACCGTCACTGATGTCAAAGCCATCGTCGTTGAACCTGGTAAATTAGACATCAATTTATTGGGTATGAATTTCTTATCAAAACTCAAGCGGTTTGAATTTTCTGGTCGAAAACTCCTGCTTGTTCAATAAATCATTTCTAGCCAGATAAAAATAGGCTATACCCCCAGCTGAAAATGAAATGCTCTAAATGGGCTTTCAAATTACTTAAGGGGGAAGATCACATGCTGCCAACACCCATCACCAGCGCACAAGAAAACACACCAGATTTTGAGCGCATCCCCTTTATAAAACCCACCGGCTTTCGCGAATATGATGCCCGCTGGGTATTTGGCAAAGAATTGAATCTGTTAGGGCTGACCACCATTGGCATTTGCATTGCTCAATTGTTTGATGAGCGCGGGGTCAACAAACGCATCGTGGTCGGGCATGATTATCGCTGGTATTCATCCAGCATAAAACAAGCCCTGATCAATGGGTTACTCGCTGGCGGCATGCAAGTGCATGACATTGGCCTAGCTCTTTCCCCCATGGCCTATTTTGCCCAATTTGATCTAGATGTAGAAGGCGTTGCCATGGTCACAGCCAGTCATAATGACAATGGCTGGACAGGCATAAAAATGGGCCTTGACCGTCCCTTAACCTTCGGCCCTGATGAAATGAGCCGCTTAAAAGAACTGGTTTATGCAGGTGATTATAAAACACCAGGCGGGGGTGAATACATCTATCATGACAATTTTAAACAGCGCTACATTGAGGACTTGACGACCCATAAACCTTACAAGCGCCCAATCAAAGCGGTGGTGGCCTGCGGCAATGGCACAGCAGGCGACTTTGCCCCTGAAGTGCTGAGCCAGATGGGGCTTGATATCATCCCCCTGCATACTGATCTGGACCATTCATTTCCCAATCACAACCCCAACCCCGAAGACTTAAAAATGCTCAACGCCATTCAAGACGCAGTAAAAACCCACGGCGCAGATGTTGGCCTCGCCTTTGATGGTGATGGCGACCGTTGCGGTGTGATTGACAATGAAGGCAAAGCCATTTTTGCCGATAAGGTTGGCGTTATGCTGGCAAGAGACATCTCCGCCCACCATGACAACGCGCTATTTGTGGCAGATGTTAAATCAACCGGCCTGTTTCTGACAGACCCTGTATTGAAAGCCAATGGCGCAACCACCCATTTTTGGAAAACCGGCCATTCCTATATCAAACGCTATTCGCATGAAAACAAAGCCCTTGTTGGCTTTGAAAAATCTGGCCACTTCTTCTTTAACCCGCCCTTGGGCCGCGGCTATGATGATGGTCTGGTGGCCGCCATGGCCGTACTAGACATGTTAGAGCGCAATCCAGAAAAGTCCTTAAGCGGGCTAAAAAACGACCTGCCCACAACCTACCAATCTCCAACCATGTCGCCCCATTGTGCCGATGAAGAAAAATACGGCGTGGTTGATCGCATTGTTGCGCACTTTACCAGCCTGTTTGAAAACAAAGCACAACTGGCTGGCCAATCCATCCGCGAGCTTATCACCGTCAATGGCATCCGCATTGTCCTGGAAGATGGCACCTGGGGACTGGTGCGCGCCTCTTCCAACAAACCAGAACTGGTCGTGGTGGTGGAAAGCCCAACTTCCGATGACAATATGCGTGCAATCTTTAAAGAGCTGGATGAGCATTTGAGCACTTATGATGAGATCGGTGAGTATAATCAGAAGATTTAAATCATGGCTGATTTATTTCAACTAACATCAAAAGATAGTTTCTACATGGAGCTAATGAATTCGGAAGATCCTTTTTTTAAAGAAAGAAGAAAACATGTAGAAAAGCTATGGGACCATTTTCAAAAATATGCTGAAAAGGGTTTTATCAAGAATTTTGCTAATAAACCCATGCAGCGCTATTGGGAAATGGCTATAGGATGTCTTGTTTTAGATTGCCAATTAAAATTATCATCGAACTGGACAAAAAGACCTTCGCCAGAAGGACTTGATTTGCTTGTTGAAGATGTTGAAGGCAAAAGACTATGGATTGAGTGTGTGACGTGCGGTACAAGCGAATGGGACACGAAAGAGGAAAATCAAAAAAATCTTGTACCTACTCTTGAAAACTATAATGAAAAGCTAACTTTTGAAGACTCTATCGATGATGGTCTAACTGGTAAACATTCTAGCTATGTAGGGGGGCAACATTTAAAACAATTAAAGCTGCGGATAGCAAATAGCTTTTCTGAAAAAATCAAACAAATACAAAAATGCATTAACTTACCGAAGAATCCTGCATGCCAAGACGATTATTTTATTATTGCAATTGGAGGAGGAGAAATTCCAACTCATATATGGCATGACAATCTCGCTAATGAGACAGATATTGCTAGCCTTTTTGCTCCACAGAAAGGCTTAAGATTAATCGCCTTAGATGGAACCTCAGAATTAGAAATAGAAGAAAATACGTTCAAAGCAAATAATTCACCTGTTGAAAAACCTTTCGAGCAAAATGGTTCTGATCAAGTTTCAGCTGTCCTATTTTCAACACGCACTTTAAATTCAAACTCCTATCATTGGCAATACGACTTCTATTTAATTAATAACTACAATGCCAAGAATCCATTGCCTGAGGACTTATTTAAATCTCAGTGCAAACAAATAAATTTAAAAAGAAAAGGTTCTTCCTTGATCTTAAATCCATCAAAATAATTTAGATAAAGTTTTTCTATTAGCAAAAAAAAAGATCAAGCCAAGTAAATCATCAGACGGCACACTCAATTGCCCGCTCCAATCGATCATTGCCCCAAAACAGTTCATCACCAACGACAAAACTGGGAGCGCCAAAAATGCCAATCGCCTGCGCTTGTTCTGAAATCGCCCACACCTGCGCCTTAATCTCATCACTGCAAGCCTGGGCCAATAAGTCCTCAACAGGACCAACATTCATAGTTTGTAAAACTTCAGACAAATCTTGTTCGCCCCCTATCGGCAAACCTTGCTGAAATTGACGCTTATAAACGGCTTTGGAAAACTCAACACCCCACCCCTTTTGCAAACCAATCAATGTCAAACGCGTGGCCAGCAAACCTGATTGCGGAAACTCTTGTAAAATTGTAATAGGCGGCAGTCCATAAAACTCAGCTTCCCGTTCAATGTCTCGAAAAAAATTCTTCCCCTTGGTCTCATAAATCAAAAAAGGGCTCGTGTTCCATCCCTGTTGCTTAAAAATAGGCCCGAGCAAAAACGGTTGATAAATCACATCAATGCCCTTGACTTTACACAAGTCACCAATCCGCATCATGGAAAAATAAGCATAAGGACTGGCAAACTCATACCAAAAGGAGATCTCTTTCATCAACATCACCCCGTTCTGCTAAGCAAAAACTGACCACAAAAACCGCCCCCCTACTGTCAGCAAAAACAACGCAAACACAAACTCCAACCGCGCCTTAGACAGCCCATGCGCGGCTCTAACACCTAGTGGGGCAAACAGCAAACTAGTGGGCAACACCAACACCGCCCCCAACAGCGAGACAAACCCAACTGAATAAT
>JANQQH010000234.1 GCA_028285025.1 Hyphomicrobiaceae bacterium
TCATCGGCATCGAAAGAAGTTACATAGAAAAGGTTGCCGCGGATAAGCCATTTGTTAAAATGTTGCTCTGCAATAGCACCGATGGCGAAGGTTGTTACATTTTCTTCTTCGTCCTCTTCTTCGTCTGGAGCAAATTCTTTAGCCAGGCCGGTGAAAAGAGCAAGACCAGTTCCGCCTTGTTCAGGATCAATGATTTCGATTGTGGCTGCAACTTCAATTTCAGCGAAATCAAAATCTCTTTCGCCTTCTTCTTCTTCAAAGCCGACACCGAAGGCAATTTTTAGCCAATCAGTAATGCCCAGCTCACCTTCAATTTCGTGCTCGTGTTCATATACGCCTTCACCATTATCATCGGTGTAGGATCCCTGATAAACAAGTTCAGCTTCACCCTTTTCTACACCGGCTTCTTCAACTTCCAAAGCTTGGGCTGGCAAGCTCCAAAGAAGCATGGCTGCAAGAGCAGCTGTTATTTTAAATGTTTTACCTAACATAAATAGTCCCCAAAATGTTCAGTTCTAAATTGCGTTGTTTTCACATCTTGTAAGCAAATTTAGATGATTGCTTTAAAAATGCGACATCCCCCTCAATCAATTTATGAGGTTCAACAACCCTTTATATATCTCATAAAGAATAAAGGGCGATTTGAAAACTGATAAAGGCCAGTTTGGTTTATTTTTATGAGTTATTTATGGGGAGGTGATAAAATGTCAACACAATCTGATAGTTTTATAAGAAATTAATGAGAAGGTCCCTAAAATACCATCTTAATGGTTCTGATTTATTATTAGTCTTTAATCTATAACTCTAAAAAAAGCCCCTTAAACCGAGGTTTAAGGGGCTTTTTTAAGTATTTCATTATGTGAATGAGTATAATCGAGTATTATAGAAAATAGTAAATAATTTTTTACTAAACGACCCCTTGGGAAACGGCTACATAGGCCTCTGGTAAACGCTCTGGTGACTTCATGAGCTTGTCTTTCCATGTCCCAAGATCTAATTTTGTTTGAATGAGGCCGCGTAGAATGCCGACATGTTCGGTTAGCCCAACAGCTTGGCCGCCAACCAGGGTGTTGCCATCAAATTCAAGGCGTAAATAGCGGTTGTTTTCTTTGTCCACCATGCGGGCGCTGTCCCCCCCTTCAACGCCCATCCAAAGACCAAAGGAGGCGGTGATGAGGCCCATGGATTCCAGCACGTTCATGTTGAGGCTGCCTTCATGAGGTGTGGCCTTACCTGTCATGTTTTGGGCGGCAATGCGCCCATGCTCAACTGCGACGGGTTGAATTGCCAACATCTCTGCCTTTTGGGTGGAGAAATCTATGGCTTGGCAAACGTCACCAGCGGCATAAACATCTGGTACGCTGGTGCGCATATATTGGTCGACCAAAATGCCGTGTTCTATTTGTACACCGGATGAGGGTAAAAAGCCGATATTAGGTTGGACGCCAGCGGCCACCACTAAGAGCTTGGCGTCTAAAGTTTCACCGCCTTTGGTGTTAACGCTTAGGCCTTCAGGCCCGTCTGTCACTTCTGAGATCATGGTGCTGGTAAGTACGCGGACGCCTTTGCTTTCGCACCACTCTTGCAACATTGTGCCAGCTGTTTCATCGAGCATGCGCGGGACCATGCGGTCTCCCATTTCAACCACTGTCAGGTTCACGCCTTTCAGAGCCAAAGATTCTAAAATGATGGAGCCGATAAAGCCTGCGCCCATGAGCACAACAGGTTCACCTTTTTGAGCAAGGCGTGCAATGTGGCGGGCGTCTTCTAGCGTCCAACAATTATGG
>JANQQH010000263.1 GCA_028285025.1 Hyphomicrobiaceae bacterium
TTTATGACACAATGCAATTTATTCGCCCCCCCATTGCCACTTTATGCATCGGTCAGGCCGCGAGCATGGGCTCTTTGCTACTTGCAGCGGGTGAACCAGGTATGCGTTATGCGTTACCAAATGCGCGGATTATGGTGCACCAGCCTTCTGGTGGCTTCCAAGGCCAGGCCAGTGATATTGGGCGTCATGCCAAAGAAATCCTGGATTTGCGCCATCGGTTAAACACCGTTTATGTGAAACACACCGGGCAAAAGTTGGAAAAAATCGAAGATGCATTGGAGCGGGATACGTTTTTAACAGCTGATCAATCAAAAGAGTTTGGATTGATTGATGAGGTCATTGAAAAGCGCGCTGTTGAAGAAGGGGATGAGGGAACGTCCGAATAATCCTTAATAACAAGGTAAAATTTTACCATTGGCTGGTCTTGTATTCGGCCATTTTAAGCTTAGATAAAATGCACCCCATGTCGGTTTCAGGGGTGCATTTTTTTATGGCCCTGCCCATTTCTTAACTGTTGGTAATCAACACATCAGAAAAACTGCTCTATTCAGGCCGTGTCTTTATGACTACTGTGTCGTAAAAAGTCGCGCTGATCTAAATGTTGTGCTGTGTCATATGCTAAAAAGGCCTAGACTGAAAGCTTTAATGGGCGGCGTCAGATTTGTTTTGGAATTTCACATTCGTGTGTTCTTGTTAATCAATTGTTGATTATAAAAGAGATACCATGTTGAACTATAAGCATAATTTGCACAAAAATTGCTAGGATGAACTTTCATAGCTTTGTTTGTGCTAAATAAGTGCATTCAGGCTACTGTTGGTTAAGGAAATTGCCTGTATAGAGTTAATATCAGGCGATAAGTTGGGGTAACAGCTTATAAGGATCTCAAGGTTATGAGTTTTAATAAAAATGGTTTGTTATCACGCGTGAATTTTTTTTCTTAAATATTCGTTTAAAGCGATGATTTTTAACCAACAATGCCTTTAAACAGCCAGATTTTAAATATGATGATAAAAGTGATTGAGAAACGCAGTTACGAAAAAAACAAAGCATACTGTAAAGTTTAAAACTTTGGAGAGACTTTGCTTTTATAGTTTTAATAAGTTGAAAAAGAATACGGGTTAAAGCATGAGCGGAAGTGAATCAAAAAATACACTCTATTGTTCGTTTTGTGGCAAAAGCCAGCACGAGGTGCGCAAACTAATCGCTGGTCCCACAGTGTTTATTTGTGATGAGTGTGTTGAGCTTTGTATGGACATTATTCGTGAGGAAAACAAAACCTCACTGGTTAAATCTAATGATGGTGTTCCAACCCCGCAAGAAATTTGTAATGTTCTTGATGATTATGTGATCGGTCAAGGACATGCCAAACGGGTGCTCTCTGTTGCGGTTCACAACCATTATAAGCGCC
>JANQQH010000270.1 GCA_028285025.1 Hyphomicrobiaceae bacterium
ATGTTATGCCCGATGCGCTTGTTATTATTGATAGCCCGGAATTTACTCACCCCATTGCCAAACGGGTGCGCAAAAAAGCCTCACAGATTCCCATTATCAATTATGTTAGCCCCACCATTTGGGCCTGGCGCCCAGGGCGCGCCAAAAAAATGAAGCCTTATGTGGATGAGGTTTTAGCGTTATTGCCTTTTGAGCCGGCCTATCATCAAAAACTGGGTGGGCCATCATGTCATTATGTCGGGCATCCGTTGATTGAAAAAAAAGCTTGGATAGAAGATCTGGACCTTGACGGGTTTGAAAAACGGTATGGTTTGCAAGCGAATAAAAAGTCTTTTGTTGTTTTGCCTGGTAGTCGCCCGAATGAGGTGAAACACCTTCTTGCCCCTTTTGGTGACGTTGTTGGCAAGTTGCAAGAAAGTTTGGGGTCTTTGAACCTTTTGCTGCCAACCGTTTCGTCTATGCGTGTAAAGATAGCAGAAGGGGTCAAGCAATGGCCTGTAAAGCCAATCCTCATCTCCTCTGACGAGGATAAATTTGCTGCTTTTAAATATGCTGATGCAGCGTTGGCGGCATCTGGTACTGTGACCCTTGAACTGGCAATCACTGGTACACCGATGGTGGTGGCTTATAAGGTTGATTCTTACTTAAAAATTTTAAGTGCGTTAATACAAACGGAAATGATTGCCTTGGCCAATCATATTTTAGGACAAAAAGCGTTTCCTGAACTGATACAGGAAGAATGTACAGTTCATAATATTGTTAAAGAACTTTTGCCCTTGTTTGATCAAAGCTCACAAGCCTACCAAGATCAAAAACAACATCTTAACTTGATTGATGAGCGCATGTTTGCTGCTGGCAGTCAGCCAAGCCGCATTGCCGCCAAGCAATGCTTGAAAACAATGCAAACAAGATAAAGCTTATTTTCATAAGCATTTTATTGGTTTTAGCGATCACCAATCGGCACATAATCACGGGCAGTTGGGCCGGTATAAAGCTGGCGTGGACGACCGATGCGCTGTTGTGGGTCTTCGATCATTTCTTTCCATTGGGCAATCCAGCCAACGGTGCGCGCGAGGGCAAACAGCACGGTAAACATCTCTGCCGGAAAACCAAGGGCGCGCAGTGTAATGCCGGAATAAAAGTCAATATTTGGATAGAGTTTTTTTGTAACAAAGTACTCATCTTCAAGGGCAATGCGTTCTAATTCCATAGCCACTTGCAGCAACGGCTCATTGCGAATGCCAAGCGCGTCTAATACTTCATGACATGTGATTTGCATGACTTTTGCCCGTGGATCATAATTTTTATAAACCCGGTGGCCAAAACCCATTAATCTGAAAGGATCGCTTTTATCTTTTGCGCGCTGGATATATTCAGGTATGCGGTCAACTGAGCCAATTTCTTCCAGCATAGTCAAAGCTGCTTCATTGGCCCCGCCGTGAGAAGGGCCCCATAAACAAGCAATACCAGCGGCAATACAGGCAAAAGGGTTGGCTCCTGAAGAACCAGCAAGGCGCACTGTTGAAGTGGATGCGTTTTGCTCGTGGTCTGCATGTAAGATAAAAATACGATCCATAGCACGTGCTAATACGGGGTCATATTTATATTCTTCTGCAGGTACACTGAAGCACATATTGAGAAAATTAGCTGAGTAATTAAGTGAATTTAAAGGAGAAACAAAAGGTTGCCCGATTGAATATTTATAGGCCATCGCCGCGATGGTTGGCATTTTTGCGATCATGCGCAGGCTGGCAATGTCGCGTTGATGGGGGTCATTAATGTCTGTTGAGTCATGATAAAAGGCAGAAAGTGCGCCAACGACACCGACCATAATGGCCATAGGGTGGGCATCATGGCGGAAACCTTTGTAAAAAGTGTGCATTTGCTCATGCACCATTGTGTGGCGGGTGATGCGGTTTTCAAAATCTGCAAATTGTTCAGTTGTTGGCAAGTCGCCATAGAGTAGCAAATAGCAGGTTTCTAAAAAACTTCCATTTTCAGCCAATTGATCAATCGGGTATCCGCGATGA
>JANQQH010000309.1 GCA_028285025.1 Hyphomicrobiaceae bacterium
CAAGTCCTGCAAAGTTATAATGAGATTTTTTCCCCTACCCACGCTCCCATCGATCGTTTTAAGCGACTTGTCGAACACTTAACAGCAATTCAAGTCCAAAAACAAAAAGAACTCGGACATGTCTGTGGCTGCCCAATGATGACATTGGGCTCAGAACTGGCGGGCAGAGAAACGGATATAGAAGCCAAAATAAAAGAAATTTGTGCAGCCCAACTCACCTTTTATCAAGACACTTTGCATGAACTGGTAAGCAATGGACAAATTGATAAAAACACAAACATTAAAACCAAAGCTGAAGAAATATACGCCCTCATCGTCGGGCAACTGTTTTTAGCAAGAATTAACAATGACCTAAACTTCATCAAAAACAATTTAAAAGATGCTGTAATAGATCTGGTGGGTCTGAAAACAAAAGAACTGACATAAATGACATCTGATTAAGCTAAGCAGAGATCTAAGTCCTTTAAGGAAACATCATGGACCAAACAAAAAAATATCCACTTGTGTTTACCCTCATAGCCACACTTGGCCTTGTTGGCATGATGATCACGTCAAGCCCCTTAACCACAGCGATCGCTCAAAAAAATCCTGCCAAACCCAAAGGGATACCTGTAAAGGTCGTTTCAATAAAACCGCAAACAATACAGCTATGGAGACAATATTCCGGTTCCATCGTCGCCGTAGATAGCGCTCAGATCCGCCCCCAAGTCAGTGGCCGCATAACAAAAATTCTGTTTCAAGATGGACAGTACGTAAAAAAAGGTGACGTTCTCATCATAATAGATCCTCGCCCCTTTCAAGCAGCCCTGAAACAAGCCAAAGCATCCCTGGCCACCGCCAAAACACAAGTTGACTTTGCCAAAAAAGAGCTAGAGCGCGCCAAAGAGCTGGTTAAGAAAAAAGCTGTTGCTAAACGCCTGCTTGATGAACGTCAAAACAATTATCAAATCGCCCAAGCCGCTGTTTTAAACGCGCAAGCCCAAGTTGAAACAGCTGAAATCAACGTCGATTACGCCCACATCAAGGCCCCCATTTCCGGCATTGTCAGCCGTGCGGAAATAACGCAAGGCAATTTGGTCCAATCAGGGTCAAACGCTCCGGTTCTAACCTCCATCGTCACCCAAGACAATGTTTACATTGATTTTGAATTGGATGAAAAAACCTACATCGATTCAATCCAGCAAACCCCGGCCAATAATATCAAAACAATCCCAGTACGCATCCAAATTGCTGGGTTCGACAAAATCTACACAGGCAACATGCACAGCTTTGACAATCGCATTGATCCGTCAACCGGCACCATTCGCGGACGCGCCTTGTTTGACAATAGCGATGGCAAATTACTCCCTGGCATGACCATCAGTGTCAAAATGGGCCAAGCGACAAGCCAAAACAACAAACAAATCCTCATTTCAGAAAAAGCCATCGGCACAGATCAGGACCGCAAATTTGTTTACATTGTCAGCCCTGAAAACAAAGCCACATACCGCGAAGTAAAAATTGGCCCCAGCATTGCTGGCCAGCGCATCATCTTGAATGGGCTCAAGGAAGGGGACAAAGTCATTTCCCAAGGGCTTATGCGTATCCGCCCTAATGCCCTGGTTAATCCAACCCTGATAAGTGAGAATAAATTAGCTCAAGATAAAAAAGCCTCCACCCCAATTGCCAACTAACCCATTTGCTCACAAAGGCCTAAGATTAATCAAATGAATTTATCCACGCACTTTATTGACAAACCCATATTTGCCAGTGTGATCTCATTTGTGATTTTTCTAATGGGTCTTATTGCCATGTTTATGCTGCCAATTTCTGAATATCCAGAAGTGGCGCCCCCTTCTGTGGTTGTAGAAGCCCATTTTCCCGGCGCCAATCCCACCATCATTTCCCAAACAGTGGCCACCCCGCTTGAAGAACAAATCAACGGTGTTGAAAACTTACTCTATATGAATTCCCTGGCCACAGTAGATGGCCGCCTGTCACTCTCAGTCACATTTAATATCGGAACAGATGTTGATCTGGCCCAACAGTTGGTGCAAAACCGGGTCTCGCAAGCCTTGCCTCGTTTGCCAGATGTGACCCGTCAATTGGGGGTAACCGTTTCCAAAAGATCACCAGACTTAACCATGGTTGTGCATTTAACCTCACCAAAAGGGCGTTATGACATGCTCTATTTGCGCAACTATGCCAACCTCAACATCAAAGACCAATTGTCAAAAATCCCAGGTGTTGGCAGAGTGGCCCTGTTTGGTTCAGGCAATTACGCCATGCGCATCTGGCTCAATCCGGACCGCATCGCTGAACGCGGCATGACAGCCCAAGAGGTGGTCAATGCCATCCGCTCGCAAAACATTGAAATTGCCGCTGGCTTGGTCGGCGGCCCGCCCTATTCAGACACCACCCAAGTCCAGCTTCCCATCAACGCCCAAGGCCGGTTAAAAGACCCAAAAGAATTTGAACAAATCATCATTAAACGCGATGCTGACGGTGTCATTACCAGGCTCAGTGATGTGGCAAAGGTTGAGCTAGACGCCCAATCCTATGCTCTGCGCTCCCTGCTTAATAATGAACAAGCTGTCGCCATTCCCATCTTTGCCAGCCCCGGCTCAAATGCGTTGAAAATTTCAGACAATGTCCGCGCCAGCATGATAGAACTAAAAAAACAGTTTCCAGAAGATGTTGACTACACCATCGTTTATGACCCAACGGTGTTTGTGCGCAATTCAATTAAAAGCGTTATCACCACCTTGCTAGAAGCCATTATGCTGGTGATCATTGTGGTCATCGTCTTTTTGCAAACCTGGCGTGCCTCCATTATTCCATTGCTGGCCGTGCCTGTCTCCATTGTCGGCACATTTGCCATCATGCTGCCCTTGGGTTTTTCAATCAACGTCCTCTCCCTCTTCGGCCTCATTTTAGCCGTTGGCATTGTGGTAGACGATGCCATCGTGGTGGTGGAAAATGTTGAACGCAACATTGAAGAAGGCAAAAAACCACGCGAAGCAACAATTCAAGCCATGAAAGAAGTGACCAGCCCAATCATTGCCACCTCTTTGGTCGTGGCCGGCGTGTTTATTCCGCTTGCATTTATCAGTGGCCTCACGGGCATGTTCTACAAACAATTTGCCCTGACCATTGTCATCGCCACCTTTATCTCCACGCTAAACTCTCTCACTTTAAGCCCGGCCATGTCAGCGCTATTGTTAAAACCGCGCGAACAACAAACAGACAAACTCAGTAAATTTATGGACGCAGTCTTCGGCTGGTTTTTCAAATTGTTTAATTGGGGCTTTGGCAAAAGCCAAAATGGCTATGCCAAAAGCGTCAGGCTGTTTAGCACCCGCAGAAAAGTTATGATGAGCCTGTTTGCCATTCTGGTTGGCTTTACCTATTACAGCTTTAACCTAATCCCAAAAGGGTTTATCCCGCCTCAAGATAAAAAATATCTCATCAGTTTTGCTCAATTGCCCCCTGGTGCCACCCTAGAGCGCACAGAAGAGGTGATGCGCAAAATTGCCGATATTTCCTTAAAACAAGAAGGTGTGGCCAACGCGGTGCAATTTCCTGGCCTGTCGGTGAATGGCTTTGTGAATTCATCCAGCGCCGGTATTGTCTTTGTGCCCCTTAATGACTTTGAAGACCGAACCCGGCCAGATCTCAGCGCTGGTGCCATTGCCGGTAAATTACAGGCCGAATTTAACAAAATAGACCAAGCCTTTATTGCCATTTTCCCCCCGCCCCCAGTGCGCGGGCTTGGCACCACAGGTGGCTTTAAACTGCAAATTCAAGATCGCGCCAACCTTGGTTACAAAGCGCTTGATAACGCACTAAAAGAAGTAATGGGCAAAGCCTACGCCAACCCGGCGCTGCGCAGCATTTTTTCTAATTACAACATCAACGTCCCCCAACTTTATGCTGATCTTG
>JANQQH010000313.1 GCA_028285025.1 Hyphomicrobiaceae bacterium
CCCAGAAAATCAGGCGGCCAACGATGAATAGGGACGCCAATAAGATAAGGCTTATGGCTTCGTCTTTTGGCATGTAATAAATCAAAGCGGCATGAACGAAAAAGAATAATAATAGTTGTTCAATCGTATTGGCAATGTAGCGCTTGTTAATGTCTGCGGGGGTGTCTGTTCTTAATTTTTGGCCAATGACGTTGCGTGGATCAAGACGTTGAAAGGCTATGGCAATAATGCCGCATAGTAGGGGCAATGCTACAAAAACCATCGTGCGTGTTAAAAAAGCAAAACGTTCTGGGTAGCTGTCCCAAACTTCGGGGGTGAAGCTTAGTGTGTGTTTGCCAATCATGAACCAGGCTGCGCAAAATAGAGAGGTGAATAAGGCAATCTTCAAGAATCGCTTCTGATCTTTATGTAAGGGGCGGCCTTGGCGGGCAAAGCGCTCAAGACGTTTTTCCATATGATTGACTGAGGTGTTTGATTTCATAACGCTGTTTACTTTTTCATTGTTAGTTAATGATTTAATTCTTTTTTTCGAGCGGTTTATTGGTCCAGAAATGGGAGATACAGTTATGGATAAATCGCTTTTAGGCTATTATTTCATATCTTGCATTTTAATAAAACGAAGAGATGTAGACGTTGTTAATGTTTAAAAAATGTTTCCCTAAATTTAGGAGTGGTTTAATCTCTTGGCCAATTAGGGGGATAAAATCTTTTACTTTTGAGTAGCTTACTAAATAAAGTGCTTCTCTTGGGGTAACGAATTTTCAAATAACTGTCAAAGTTTACCTTGTCTTTATGGGGCCATAGTGGGTTGTGAATGCTCAAAGGAGGTACACAAATGCAACAGAATGGTGAACATAATAAGAACATAAGTGGAATATAGACTTTTCCAAGGTTTTAAGGGCTGTCTCATGATGCTGCTATAGATTGGCATTGATCTGTTTTAATGTTTTTGATTGTGGACAAGCTTGTTCAGGTCCGTTTTTCAAAGATAAATTGGGCTAATGTGCAGCCAAGATAACTCATTTTTTGATATGTCTTTGTACAAGCAGCCGGTGTTTAAGGTGTACAAAGCTTAAAAGCTCTTACAAACAAAAGAGCAAATAAAGGAGCAAGACCGATGGCAGGTTCAATTAACAAAGTAATATTGGTTGGTAATTTGGGTGCGGACCCGGAAGTGCGGCATATGCAAGATAACCGGCCTGTGGTTAATTTAAGCGTTGCTACAACCGATAGCTGGAAAGATAAAGCCAGCGGTGAGCGCCGTGAAAAAACAGAATGGCACCGGGTGGTGATTTTTAATGAAGGGCTGTGCCGGGTGGCAGAGCAATATTTGCGCAAAGGCTCTAAGGTTTATCTTGAAGGCAGTTTGCAAACGCGTAAATGGCAAGACAATCAGGGGCAAGACAAATACACCACTGAAGTTGTTTTGCAAGGGTTTGGTAGTAATTTAACCATGTTAGATAGTCGTGGTGGTGGGCAAGGGAACCATCAGTCAAATGACTTTGCGGCTGGTGGGCACAGTCAGAATGAACCGCAATGGGGGCAAATGCCTGATAATCGCGGCAATGATTTTGGGAATGGGGGGAATTCACAAAACTCTTTTGAAAAAGAGTTGGATGATGAGATCCCATTTTAGGCTCTGTTGGTGTTTTTTAGGTTATTACGTTCACTAGGCTCAGGACCTATTCATTTTATGCGTTAGACAGCGCCCACTCAGGCAGCAGAACACATGAAATTAATAGGTCCTGAGCCTAAAGGTTAAACCGTGTTTGTTGTTTTCAATTTAAGGTTTCGGCTTGACTTGAGGAAAGGGCCGAGGCCTTTTTATTTGTCTGTCTTGTTGTTGCAGGCCTTGACAAAGAATTACGGACAACTGGTAGCAAGGTGCTAACTATGTTGGTTAAAAGATTAGTCTTTTTTGTAAATATTTCTGGCCTTTTGATGTGGTGGATCTTATTATGAGGCCGCATAAGGACGTATAATAAATATAAGGGGCAAGGCTTTATGATCCGGTCAATTTTAGCAGTGGGTGTAGCTTTTTTTTTAGCAACAGTGCAGCAGGCTGTGGCTGAGAAGCAATGTGTGAGCGAAATCGTCTCTGCCACTGGTAAACCATCCTCGATTGGAGAATTGGCCCGTGCCAATGCTTTTTTCACATGGAAGGCTGTTGTGAAAGAAAAGTTTGGTGACGACTATAATGCCTGGTCTGAAGCCAGTGGACGTAAGTTGGTTTGTATTGATTTGATAGAAGGGGAGCACAAGGGTAAATGGGAATGCACCCGCTCTGCGCGGCCTTGCCTTAAGCAAAGTACCGCCGTTGTTCAGGAAATCATCTGTCAGAAACAAATCAGCCAAGCTTATGGTGCGCGGCGGCGTTCGGAAAAACTAGCGCGAGAAGAAGCTGAGAGAGGATGGTTGTTTTTGGTAAAGAGAAAATTAGGGGTTGAATGGACCGATTGGGAGCGCGCGAAACAAAAATCTATTGAATGTCGCAAAAAAAATTCCTGGGCTTATCAATGTATTGCTGTTGCATATGCGTGTAAAACTGGGTGAGCTTACATAACTTCGTTTTTTGACAAAACCTTTTTCTATCCCTCAATTAGCGCGATTACAAAACAATCTTTATAATTGTCTTTAGGGTGAGATACATTATTTCACTTATCAGATCAGTGTTGATTCTAACGGCCTTTAAGGGGATAGTAAGTCTAGGGTCATAACAGGGGCCCGATTTGCTCATTGAATAAGGATATTGTATCGAGACATGATCGCGGGACCTAACATTGTTTATCCGTTGCGCGTTGGTGTTGTTGATAAAAATCCACTTGTGGTACGTGGGTTGCGTTCATTATTTGAAGAAGACGGACGTTTTGACCTTGTGGCCTCTGCTCATGATGGCGCTAGGTTGCTTGATGGGCTTAATGTTGTTCCTCTTGATATTGTCATCACAGGTTGGCTTATGCCTTACTGTAATGGACGTGAATTGTTGGAAGCTTTGGCAAAGCGACCCAATAGTCCTAAAGTTGTTGTCTATACTGGTTATGAGGCTGATGGTGTGCCGCGCGAGGCAATGGAGCTTGGTGCTTACGCTTTTTTCTCCAAAGCAGAGCCTCCTGAGAGACTTTTGTACGTGCTTGATAGTGTTGTGCGTGGCTCTATGGTGTTTCCTTTTATGGGGCAACAAGGGGGAGCAGACCAATTACAAAAACTGACCAACGCAGAGCTGTTAATGCTGGAAAAACTGTCTCTTGGTTTGACCAACCAAGAATTGGCGGAAGAATTTAAAGTTTCCACGAATACGGTCAAGTTTCATCTTAAAAATATTTATTCCAAACTTGAGGTGCGTAATCGTGCTGAGGTTGTTGCTTTTTATTTAAATCATGAGAAGTCATCAGTTGTTTAAGTTTTGGGCTTCTATTGGTTGCTGTTTTTGTGTTTTTTTTCATATAAGGTGCTTTAAATCATAAAATCTGAGGATGGCTGATATTGTCATTTTTCTCTCTGATTTGAGCGTTTTTTTCTAAAAAGTTAAAAAATGTGAAAAATAATATTTAAAACCCACCCATTTGGGTAGGCTTTGCCTACCTGGAGACGTGTTGTTGACTGGTTAGGCTTGGTCGTAAGGTGTATTTAAAAAAATGTTTGAGGATGTCAATTGGGGAGATGGACATAATGACAAGCGCACAAAGCGCCAAACCTGAGCTCATTTATGGGTTGCGAAAAGTCACAGAAGATGCCGCTAAAGCTGCTTTTGACTGGATTGGACGTGGCAACAAAGAACTTGGTGATGCCGCCGCTGTTAGTGCCATGCGCACCGCTTTGAGCCAGATCGATATTGAAGGTTTGGTGGTTATTGGTGAGGGCGAGAAAGATAAAGCACCTCAGCTTTACAATGGCGAAATTATTGGTTGTTCAGGTGCGGACTTTAAAGCTGATATTGCTGTTGATCCGGTGGAAGGCACCAGCTATTTGGCTAAGGGGTTAACCAATGCGATGG
>JANQQH010000030.1 GCA_028285025.1 Hyphomicrobiaceae bacterium
ATCTTGTAATTTTTCTTTAACAGCCTCTTTAAATTTATCGACCGTATCAAACCCTAATTTTTTCGCCAGCTCATCATCCAGCTCAGGCTGTTTAGGCTCAGCCACCTCTTTCACTTTAACTTCAAAAACAGCCTCTTTGCCCGCCAAGCTTTCCTGACCGTAATCTTGAGGGAAAGTGCAGGTTACATCTTTTTCCTCGCCCGCCTTCGTGCCGATAAGCCCGTCTTCAAAACCAGGGATAAATTGTCCACTACCAAGCTCTAGCGGCACATTATCACCAGCCCCCCCTTCAAACGCTTCACCATCAATTTTACCAACAAAATCAATGGTCAAACGATCTTTGTCTTGAGCGTCACGCTCAACCGTTTCATAATCCGTTTGGTTGGCAAGAACCTGGTCAATCCCTTTTTGATGTTCCTCGTCAGAAACATCAGCAACCATTTTTTCAAATTTAAATTTGCTAAAATCTTCCAATTCAAAATCAGGTAAAATTTCAAAACTCATGGTATAGGCAAGATCAGCCTTACCATCCATGATCTGATCAATTTCTTCTTTGTCTTCTGTCAGGGCAATCTCAGGCTCAAAGGCAGGGCGCTCATTACGCTCATCCAAAGCGCTGCGGCTTGATTCATTGACCGCTTCTTGCAGCACTTCCGCCATAACAGAGCGACCATAAATTTTACGCAAGTGGTTCACCGGCACTTTACCAGGACGAAAGCCCTTGATCTGGACTTTATCTTTCAAATCGACAAGGCGGGCTTCAAGTTTACCGTCCAACTCATCTGCATCGATGACAACTTTAAGTTCGCGTTTTAAACCGCTATTTGTTGTTTCTGTAACTTGCATAACCTTTAACGATCCATGTTCAATGTCTACTTGGCCCTTGTCATGGCCCAAAAAGCAACCAGACAAGGAAAAGCGTTTTGTTTCAATTCAATTTATTCTATGCGGCCTATTTACCAAACTGTAAAGCCGTGCGCCCAGCAATGCTTTAAAATAGTACGCATTTTCAAAAAAGGCCGCCAGTGATAACTTGTCTTTAGGTCTTTGATTAATGGTGCGGGTGGAGGGACTTGAACCCCCACGCCTTGCGGCACTAGAACCTAAATCTAGCGTGTCTACCAATTTCACCACACCCGCATTTACTTAGCTAATCGATTTGGCTAAGTCACAAAGTCTGAGCATTACCTCATTTGGAAGCAATAAACAAAGCCTTATATATAGGCTGATCTCAACTTGCAAGATCAATCCTTCATAAGTTTTGCAAAAAAATTCGCAATTTTTATTGTTTTTATCCCAAATGCTCTAACCATGGCGAGGGAGCAAAAATTTAAAGAGAAAGAAATGGCTCTTCGTCCTTAAAAAACAAGCCTTTAAAGATTTCGGGCCAAATTTTATTCATATGTTCCTAAAACTCCGGTTTCATACAAAAAGGACCAAGAGAGATCTCTTGGCCCTAAAAAAGCAAAAGTCTTTTTGTTATTAAGGTCTAAATATCAATTATTCGTCCAATAAACCTAATTGAGCGCCTGCCTCAACCATAAATTCAGAAAGTTTGTCTTCAATTTGTGGGCGATCAATATCCAGCTTTGCCACCTCAATATCAGCCATCACCTTAGCAATCACATCTTCATCACCCGCTTCTTGCAAATCAGCGATCACAACTTCCTTGGCATAATCTTCAGCATCACCACCAGTTTTACCCATTTTTTCTGCCAACCAAAACCCTAATAACTTATTTCGGCGCGCTTCCACCTTAAAGCGCAATTCTTCATCATGGGCAAATTTGGCTTCAAATGCTTTTTCCCGGTCATTGAAGGTGTTCATTCCGCACTCCTAATAATTTATGCTCATTAAGACGTTTTGCGCGTCTTTTTCCTTTCACAGACATAATGCGCTAAGCCGATAAATTCAATTGTTTTTAAGGCCTATGAGACGTTTCATCTCAACTTTTTATTCGTTTTGGGAAAAGACACCTTAAAGATTGTTTTATAGGTAGGTTTCGGCTAATTTGCGCCCATAAATGCCCTTGGCAGTCTACTAGCTGCCAATACTTGCAAAGGATCTAAAAAATGAATCGCCGCAGACGGATTTATGAAGGCAAAGCCAAAATCCTTTATGAAGGCCCAGAACCTGGAACACTTATTCAGCACTTTAAAGACGATGCCACCGCGTTTAATGCCCGCAAACATGAATGCATTGAAGGCAAAGGGGTGTTAAACAATCGCATTTCAGAATATATATTTGAGCGGCTATCCAATATCGGCGTTCCGACCCACTTTCTCAAACGCCTGAATATGCGCGAGCAACTGATCAAAGAAGTTGAGATAATCCCAATAGAAGTCGTGGTTCGCAATGTCGCAGCCGGCTCCATTGCCAAAAAACTCGGCCTTGATGAAGGCACCCAATTGCCCCGCTCGATCATTGAGTTTTATTACAAGTCAGATGACCTTGACGACCCTATGGTGTCTGAAGAACACATCACCGCTTTTGGCTGGGCCAGCCCGCAAGAGATTGATGAGATGATGGCGCTATCACTGCGGATCAATGATTTCCTATCTGGCCTGTTCTTTGGCATCGGCATTCGCCTCATTGATTTTAAAATCGAATTTGGCCGCCATTTCGATAATGATGTCATGCGCATCATCCTGGCCGATGAAATCAGCCCAGATTGCTGCCGCTTGTGGGACATTGAAACCGACAACAAGCTAGACAAAGACCGCTTCCGCCAGGACCTTGGCGGCCTCATCGACGCTTACCAAGAAGTTGCCAAACGCCTTGGCATCTTGATGGAAAACCCAAGCAACGAACCTTCAGGCCCAAGGCTTGTGACTTCTAATGAATAAATAACGTGACGAGAGAGTGCCTTAATTTCCATGGTGAGATTTTTGCATTTTTAAAGGGGTTGTCAAGGATTTCACTTGCGCTCCGCGTCCTTGACAACCCCTTTAAAAATGCCAAAGTCTAACCATGGAAATTAAGGCACGGACCAGTCGCTCCAAACGATAGAAAGACAAAAGACTATGAAAGCACGGATCACAGTCACCTTAAAAACAGGTGTGTTGGACCCGCAGGGCAAAGCCATTGAGCATGCGCTTGACGGGCTTGGCTTTGAAGGTGTCAACAGTGCGCGCCAAGGCAAGCTGATCGAGCTTGACCTTGAAGAGACAGACAAAGATACCGCTATGGCACAAGTCACCCAAATGTGTGAAAAGCTCATCGCCAATACGGTGATTGAAAATTACGCCATCGAATTGGAATAAGCCGATGCAAGCATCTGTTATTGTTTTTCCCGGCTCCAACTGTGACCGTGATGTTGCTGTGGCCCTGCAAGAAGTTATGGGGCGCCCCTGCGATATGATCTGGCACGGCAACAGCACCGTCCCCCAAACCGACCTGATAGTTTTACCCGGTGGTTTTTCCTTTGGCGACTATTTGCGCTCTGGCGCAATGGCCGCCCAATCACCAATTATGAAAGACGTGGTTGCCAAAGCCAAAGCAGGGGTACCGGTTTTGGGTATCTGTAATGGGTTTCAAGTCTTGACCGAGTCAAGTCTCTTACCCGGTGCCCTTATGCGCAATCGCGATATTAAATTTCTTTGCAAGGATGTGCTGTTGACTGTGGAACGCGCTGATACAATTTTTACCGCCAAATACAAACAAGGGGAGGTTATTCGCATTCCAATAGCCCATCACGATGGCAATTATTTTGCCGATCAAGACACCCTTTCCCAACTGGAAAATGACGGTCTGGTCGCTTTTCGCTATGCAGATAAGCAAGGCCAAACAGAAGCGACGAGCAACCCCAATGGCTCACAAAACAACATTGCCGGCATTTACAGCCCCGACCTAAAAGTCCTCGGTCTCATGCCCCACCCAGAACGGCTTATTTCTGATCAACTGGGCGGCCAAGATGGGCGCTTGATGTTTGAAAGCCTTGTGGAGGCGCTATCATGACCCAGACACCTCAACCTGTTGAAATAACTGATGAAATAATCACAGAACACGGCCTATCTAAAGACGAATATGCCCGTGTCCTAGAGATCATCGGGCGCACTCCGTCTGCCACAGAACTGGGCATCTTCTCTGTCATGTGGTCAGAGCATTGTTCTTATAAATCATCACGCTTTCATTTGAAAAAACTGCCAACCGAAGGCCCCCAGGTGATCCAAGGCCCTGGCGAAAACGCCGGCGTGATTGATCTTGGTGATGGGCAAGCCGCCGTTTTCAAAATGGAAAGCCACAACCACCCGTCTTACATTGAGCCCTATCAA
>JANQQH010000284.1 GCA_028285025.1 Hyphomicrobiaceae bacterium
ACCTTTAGCCTCAGTCTCTTTCTATAAAAAAATCATGCTCTTTTATTAGAAAAACCACGCAGGCGATCAGCTTTTTCGAAACCAGACCCTGTATCTATCGCTGTTGCTGGGTTCTTGCAAGTGTTAATTGGTCAACTTTCAGGAAAATTAGTCACTTTTCTAACACTGCCTTTTAACCGCCAGTTACACTCATGTGGCGTGAAACGGCTGGTTGGTTGCGTTCGCGGTCTATGATGAAGTCATGGCCCTTTGGTTTGCGGTCTATGGCTTCGCGTATGGCTTGTTTTAGGGGTTCATTGCTTTCGCTGGCGCGTAATGGGCCTCGCAAATCTGCTCTGTCTTCTTGGCCCAAACACATAAAGAGTTGTCCGGTGCAGGTGACGCGGACGCGGTTGCAGCTTTCGCAAAAATTATGGGTCATAGGTGTGATAAAGCCTAAACGGCCCCCTGTTTCGCTCACATCAACATAGCGCGCTGGCCCGGCTGTTTTGTAGGTATTGGGTTGCAGCGTAAAGCGCTCGCTTAGCTTTTCTCTTACCTTGTTGAGGGGTAAATATTGATCCGTTCTGTCGCCATCAATGTCGCCTAAAGGCATGGTTTCAATTAAGGTATAGTCCATCCCTTGCGTGTGAGCCCATTGCATCATAGAGGCTAGTTCATGTTCGTTAATGTCTTTTAGGGCAACTGTGTTGATTTTGATTTTTAGACCGGCCTTTTGGGCCGCTTTTATGCCATCCAAGACTTGGGACAAGCGTCCCCAGCGAGTGATGGCCTGAAACTTGTTTTCATCCAAAGTGTCTAGAGAAACATTGACGCGCCTGACGCCGGTTGCATAGAGTTCATCGGCATATTTGGCCAGTTGGCTGCCATTGGTTGTCACGGTTATTTCTTCTAAAGCGCCGCTGTCTAAATGGCGTGAAAGGCTTTGAAAAAGTTGTAAAATATTTTTGCGTACCAAAGGCTCCCCGCCGGTGATGCGCAGCTTTTTTACCCCAAGTGAGACAAAGCTTGTGCACAGCCTATCGAGCTCTTCTAAGGATAGTAATTCTTGTTTGGGCAAAAAGGTCATATTTTCTGCCATGCAATAAACACAGCGGAAATCACAACGATCGGTTACAGAAATGCGCACGTAAGTCACTGCACGCTGAAAGGGGTCAATTAAAGTCTGTTGGGAATTTTGAGATGTCTCAAGATCGCCTATGATACAGCCACCTGCTTGTTTGAGGCTCATTATTTCTACCTTTGGCAACACAATTCATTATCTTTATTATCCTTTATTTTTAAAGGGTAAGTTGAGCTATAGCAAGGAAATACGGATTTATTGCATAATAAATGCGTAAAATGCACTTATTGGCCTGGCCATGTAGATAACATTTGATTTGAATCGCAGCTAAAAAATACATGGCTTGTTTACGGATTAATAACGCCAATTTGCTAGATAGGACTGTATTGGAAGCAACTTAGTATTGCGTATGCTCCATCTTGTTCATGTGTACCAAAAGTTTAGCATTTTATTGCTAACTTTTGGTGCTCCTTACTCTGGTCATATTCAATGCTAATGGTGGTATTTTAAGGAAGCAGGCCAGATGAATTTACGAAACGCCCCCCAAGAGCTGTTATTACCTTTGACATTTTTTGTCTCAATCATTGTTATTGCGAGTGTTTTATCAGCTTGTTCTTCTTCTATTAGCTTGTTTAAAAGCAAAAAAGCTCAATATAGCCCACGGGTGGTTAAACTGGGTCAAACCGTGCCTAAAGGGGGCGGGGTTTATAAGGTGGGCAAACCTTATCAGGTGGCTGGAGCTTGGTATACGCCGCGTGAAAATCCATATTATGATCGGCGCGGTATAGCCTCTTGGTATGGTGAGGATTTTCATGGGCGGCGCACTGCTAATGGTGAAGTTTATGATATGTACGCGCTGAGTGCAGCTCATCCGACTTTGCCGTTGCCAAGTTATGTTGAGGTCACCAATATTCGCAATGGGCGTTCAATGGTTGTTCGTGTGAATGACCGGGGGCCCTATAAACATGGTCGTGTTATTGATTTGTCGAAAAAAGTGGCGCAATTGCTTGATTTTTATAGAACCGGGACAACCCCTGTGAGGGTGCGTTATTTAGGCCGTGCACCTTTGGATGGTAATGATCGCTATGAGCAAGAGGCTTTGCGGGCCCAGCCTTGGTACCGTAATCAATTTGCAGTGCAAAGGCGTTCCAATCGCTGGTTTTGAACTTTTTTACCGATATTGGAGTTTCAAGATTAGAGCGTCAGTTTTTTATGCAATGATTGATGATCTATTTTAGTTTTTTATCCTAAGGCCGTGATCAGGTGTTTTCCCGATCAAATCTAAATTTTGATTTTAGAGTGGGGGCTATTGTGGTGTTTGCCGCAATGGTACTTAGAAGGTTGCCAGCAGTTAATTTATGAGTCTGGGTGCTGGTCGTTATACTTGTTGTCATTTTGCTTATTTCTTTCAGTTTGAAAAAATTGACCTATATTTATGCTTAAGCATTGGCGATCAAAGGGGGAGAAACATGAAAGCTATTGGATATAACCAGCCAGGACCGATCACTGCCCCTGAGGCTTTGGTTGCATTTGAAACAGAGGCGCCCCAATTAAACCAGCATGATTTGTTGGTCAAAGTCATGGGGATTTCAGTTAATCCTGTTGATACCAAAGTGCGTATGAATTTTCCCGTTGAGAATGGGCCCAAAATCATTGGATATGATGCAGCCGGTGTGGTGCAAGCTGTGGGCAGCGGGGTGAGTAAGTTTAAAGTGGGAGATGAGGTGTTCTATTCTGGAGATATCTCGCGCCCTGGCACCAATTGCGAGCTGCATGCGATAGATGAGCGCATTGTTGGTAAAAAACCAACGTCTTTAGGGTTTGCAGAAGCGGCTGGCTTTCCTTTAACTTCCATTACAGCATGGGAACTTTTGTTTGATTGCCTCAAAGTGACAGAAGGAGGCGAGCAAGGTGAGAGTCTGTTGATCATTGGTGGGGCTGGCGGGGTTGGTTCCATTTTGATTCAATTGGCGAAAAAACTCACCCAACTGACTGTCATTGCCACAGCTTCGCGGCCTGAGACCACGCAATGGGTTAAAAAAATGGGTGCTGATCATGTGGTTAATCATCGTGAGCCTTTGGTGGACCAGATGAAAGCCCTTGGGCCCGCGCCGCGTTATGTGGCCGCCCTTACGGGAACGCAGGAGCATTTCCCAGCCATTCTTGAGTTGGTTCAACCGCGAGGCTCGATTGCTTTGATTGATGACCCGGCAACGTTGGATATTAAGCCTGGTAAGCCTAAAGCTTTGAGTTTTAGCTGGGAATATATGTTTGCCCGCCCTATGTATGACATGGCTGATATTGAGGTGCAGCATGAAATTCTTACCCGTGTGTCAGAGATGATTGATGATGGCGCTTTGATTTCGACCGTGACGAATAATCTTGGCCCCTTGAGTGTTGAGACTTTGATAGAGGCCCATATTCAACAAGAAAGTGGCGGCGTTATTGGCAAGAATGTACTTGATGGGTTTGCTTAAAAAAGGTGTTTGTTTCTCTGGGTAAAATAGAAAAGAGAAAAATATGTCAAAAACGATTTTGATTACGGGGGGCACTGATGGTATTGGGCTGGCAACCGCACAAATGTTTGCATCTGACGGGCATAAGATTTTGCTGCATGGTCGAAATTCTGCAAAGTTGGACGAGGTAGAAAAAGCGCTGGCTGCTTTGCCTGGTGCTGGGACAATCGAAACTTATATGGCTGACCTGTCTGATCTTAAACAGGTTGAAGCGTTGGCAAAAGCTGTGTGCGCCAACCATAAAAACCTTGATGTTCTTATTAATAACGCCGGTGTTTATACCACGCCAAATGCTATAACATCTGATGGGTTTGATGTTCGTTTTATGGTCAATACCATTGCTCCCTTTTTGCTCACACAAAAATTATTACCCTTGATGGGGGCAACCGGGCGGGTGGTCAACCTTTCATCAGCGGCGCAATCAAGTGTTAATCTGAATGCTTTGGCTGGCAAGCAGGGGCTCTCGGATGGGGAAGCGTATGCGCAAAGTAAATTGGCGATCACTATGTGGTCACGCGTTTTAGGACTTCAATTGGGAGGGCATGGTCCGCTCATCGTTGCGGTCAATCCTGGCTCAATGCTTGGCAGCAAAATGGTCCAAGATGCGTTTGGCGTGGCTGGCGGTGATATTGGTATTGGGGCTGATATTTTATACCGGGCAGCCCTTTCTGATGAGTTTGCCCACGCCTCGGCTCAGTATTTTGATAATGATAGCGGCCAGTTTGCCTCCCCGCATCTAGATGCGCTTGATGCGCATAAATCTCAGCATGTTGTTGAGTTGATTGAGGCTATTTTGGCTCAAAATGAATAAGATCTTGGCAAGATCATATAAGTTTATTCTGCCAAAGTGTTTTTGGTGATCACGCAATAAAGGCTGTAATTTTTGTAAAGCTGTTTAATTTCAACGTCATGACCAGCTTTATGGGCAATCTCTTTGACTTGTTCTGCCATGTTTTCAATCGGGGTTACGTGAAACGCGCGCAGCCAACGATAAAGCAGAGTTTTAAAACTTTTAGGTAAGTGGTTGCATGACCCAAAATCTACAATATGAATTTGTCCACGTGCGTTTAATAGATCTTGCGCATGTTCTAAAACATCGCGCCAACGAGGGATCATGGAAAGGGAAAAAGAAATAAAAATCCGATCAAAACCGTCAACGCCAAAAGCGGTTTTGCTGTTGAAAGTTGTGGCATCCCCTTTTGCTAAATGTACACGATCTTTTAAATCGGCTTTGTAGATTGAGTTTCCTGCTGTTTTGAGCATTTGTGTTGATATGTCGAGCCCAAAAAAAGTCGCGTTAGGGTACGTTTTGGCGGCCAAAACAAGATTGCGGCCGGTGCCACAGCCAAGTTCTAACACTTTGCCGTTAGATGGAGGCTGTAGACCAGCAATAAGGTCATCACGTCCAAGCAAATAATATTTGCGGCTGGCATCATAAATAAAGCGTTGATGTTTATAAATGTGGTCCATCAGATGTGGAGGATTTGAAAGCTGAGAACTTGCAAATTCTGACTGCGTCATGATGGTCTCTCCTTAAAAGCTGTAAACGGTTTATCAAAAATGCGAACCGCTAATCTAACCGTTAAACTCATAAATATGAAAACCCCCATAAATGGCTGAGCGGTCTTTTTTGTTCAACTCTTGAGATAGGTTTTTATGATATGTCCAACGCGATAAGGTTTCCTCTTTAACCCGGCCTGGCAAGATGCTTTCAAATCCGGCTGTGCGAAAAATAACACGTGCTTTGGGGGCGGCTGCTTGGGTAATGGCTTGCCATAAATCATTTAAGGTTTCGTCATCCATCCAGTCTTGGGCATCAAGCAGGACCACGCGGTCAACACTGTTCTTGGCTTGAGCGCGCAATTTGTCTGTAATGGAGGTTTGGTGAACGCTTACCTTTTGCGTTTGGCTTGAAATGGTCTCAAAATAGCGTTCTTGCAAATAAGGGGGCAAGGCATTTTGCCCGGTTCCGCCATAATGGCGACCAAAAGCTTGCCAGGCAAAATAGTTCTCATTGATGTCAAAGTCACAGCACAGCTTGGCTAAGCGGTCACGCAATACTTGGTGCATGTTACCATCAGCGCAAGCAGCTAGTGCTTCATATTGGGCAGGCGGTATGCCAAGGCCATAAAGCGAGCTTGGGTGTGAGGTGAGCCATTTGATTAATTTTTTATCGAGTAGGGGCGCAAGCTTGGTTTCAAAAAAATCAATTTGCTCTTGCCTGGTTTTGGCCTCTAGCAATTGAGAAAAATCGAGCTTGTAGCGTTTGGCAACTTTATGGCACAGGCCAATAAAGCGGCCTAAAAGACCATGATGATATATGTTACCTGTTAAATAACGCGTCCGGTTGCGCATACTGGCATCGCGTCCTTGCCAATATCTTTGGCTAGAGGTGTCTAAATATGGTTTGATGTCTTGTTCATAAAGGGCTTTGTTTTCAGGGCGCTGTGGGACAGCAAAAAGGCTGTAAAAAGTTTTCCAATCAGGTAGATATTTGGCTGCGCACAATTTGGTGCGGGTGAGTGCTACATGGGCGCGGTTTAAATCAACAGCGGTGATTTTACCTGGATTGGCTGTGAGATAGCTCACGACATTACAACCCCCAGAGGCAATGGTGATAATGTGATGGTGAGGTTTGATCGCCATGGCCTCTAGATCGACCAGCGGGTCTTCCCAAATTTGAGAATAGACAAGCCCTGAGAACAATTGAGCAAAGACCTGTTCTGATAAGCCTTTTTCTTTAAACATTTTGCTGCGCCGCACAGCTTGTTTGATTAATTTGGCGCGCATTGGTTTTTCTTGGACAGGTTTTTCAGCTGCTATGCTGGCTAGGCGTGATGTCACGAGGCGGTCCCTTATGTTTTAAGGCTTTTACGTCTTTCTTGTTCAAGTTGCCTGGCTAACAAACCCCCATGACAGTGAGATGACATTGTTATATCAAAAAAAGCATATAAAACGTGCTTGTTATCCTGCTGTTTTGGGCTTTCTTGGTCTTGATTTCTTTTAGGGCTTTGACATTATGGCAAAACAAATGGTTTGAGGATAAAATAGCAATTAAAGGGGACCAGTTTTGACAGCGCTTAGAACACTTATAGGAGCGGTAATATGCTTGTTTTTGGCCGGTTCCCCTTTATTGGCGCAAGAGGCTGAGTTTGAAACCAGCGCGCAGTTTGCCATTGTTATGGAGGCAGACAAAAACATTATCTTTTTACAAAAAAATGCTGATGTGCCGATGGCGCCGGCCAGTATGAGCAAATTAATGACCGTGGCTGTGGTTTTTCGTGAATTAAAGGCTGGCCGGTTAAAGTT
>JANQQH010000352.1 GCA_028285025.1 Hyphomicrobiaceae bacterium
AAAGTCATAGCCTTGCCCTCTAAAGGGGTGTGCACATTCCTCAATCTGCTCTGGGTTGATATCTTGCAAACGCTCAAATGCATCAACACGGGCCGCCCCCATGACTTTTTCAGCCAAAGCATCACACAGTAAAAACTTATCGCCTTTCAGTGCCCAATTGTCTTCAGGCGCGTTTGTGACTTCATAAAGCCCGTAAGATAAATGTTTTCCAAAAGCCACAGCCCTATTACCAGGAATGGTCCAAGGGGTTGTTGTCCAGATTACGAGACTGGCCGCTTTCAGCGCCTCATCGCCTTTAATAATAGGAAACTTCACAAAAATCGTTGGGCTTTCATGCTCTTCATACTCAACCTCAGCATCTGCCAGGGCTGTCTTTTCAACCACTGACCACATCACCGGTTTAAAGCCCTGATAAAGCGAGCCGTTCATGGCAAATTTTAAAATCTCTTGGGCAATGGTCGCCTCAGCATCATAGGTCATGGTCAAATAGCTATGGTCCCAATCGCCATGTACGCCAAGCCGCTGCATTTCAGCGCGCTGTGTGCCAACCCACTCATCGGCAAAATTGCGACATTCAGCGCGGAACTCATTGACCGGCACATCATCTTTGTTTTTGCCCTTTTTGCGGTAGGTTTCTTCAACCTTCCATTCAATCGGCAAACCATGGCAATCCCAGCCATGAATAAACGGGCTGTCAAAGCCTAGCATTGAGCGCGAACGCACGACCACATCTTTCAAGGTTTTATTGAGCGCATGGCCAATGTGAATGTTGCCATTGGCATAAGGGGGGCCATCATGAAGGATGAACATTTCACGCCCTTTGCCCTTCTCGCGCAGCCTTTTATACAGATCAATCCGCTCCCAGTTTTCTAAAAAGGAAGGCTCGCGCTTTGGCAAGCCGGCTTTCATCGGAAACGAGGTTTGCGGCAAAAACAGTGTTTCGCGCCAATCACGCTCGGTTTCGTGGCTATCGGATTGGTTAGATTGAGGCGTTTGAGCGCCCGGCCCCTCTGACATGGATATCAACCTTATGAAAATGGAAAATATTGATTCAAGAGATTAAGGTTTTCCCCTCTCATGAAGGTCATGTCAAGGGCTTAAGCGGTGGATAAGATGGTTTTGACAGTTTTACAATCGGCGTCCATTTGTACTTTGAGTGCCTCATGATTATCAAACTTCATGTCTGCGCGCACAAACTGAACAAATTCAACTGCGATTTGTTTGCCGTATAAGTCGCCTTCATAGTCAAATAAAAACACCTCTAATACGGCGGCATCATTATCAAAACTGGGGCGTTTACCAAAATAGGCCGCTGCCTTGTAGCGCGTGCCATCAAACTCAACAAAGGCGGCATACACACCATGATGCAAATGACACCCTAGGGGCAAAGTGATATTGGCGGTTGGAAAGCCGAGGCCTTCACCGCGCCCCGCGCCGGAAATGACCGCGCCTTCAACCTGCCAATTGCGTCCTAATATTTGTGCTGCACGGGCCACCTGGCCTTCTTCTAATGCATCGCGCACTGAGGTTGAGGAATAAATCAAACCGCCTTGCCCGGACGGGGCGACCACATCAACCCCAAAGCCGTGGGCTTTGCCGAGCTCTTTCATTAATTGAGGGTTGCCCCCTCTTTTGGCACCGAAAAAGAAGTCATAACCGATAACCACGTGGGACACACCTAAACCTTCAACCAAAACTTGTTGCACAAACTCTTGAGCGCTCATGGCGGCAAGTACGCTATCAAATGTTTGCTCCACACTAAAATCAAGCCCCAATTGTTCAAAGATCGCTTGTTTTTGGCGTTGATTGGTCAACATAAAAATTGGGGTATCGGGTGAAAAAAACTGTCTTGGATGGGGGTTAAAAAACATCACACCGGCAGGCACGTTGTTTTTTCGGGCGATATTTAGGCACATGTTTAAAACAGCCTTGTGCCCAAGATGCACACCGTCAAAATTACCAATGGCCAAAACAGCTTCTTTTAAGTCTTGAGGATGTCCTTGGTAAGAAAACAATTGTTGCATTAAAATAGGCCCCATTCAGTATATACGCAATGAGGTATAAGGGGCCAGAGCTATAGGCTCAAGCTTTTTCCTTTGAGGGTACCATCATCATGGCTTGGCCGCCCATCACCACACGACCTTTCACCGTGCAAGAACAGCTCAATGTCACAACCCGGCGATGCCAATTGATTTTTTCTACCTTCACACTGGCTATGACCACATCGCCAATGCGTACAGGGGCGCGAAACACTAAATCTTGGTGCAAATAAATGCTGCCAGCGCCCGGCAATCTTGTGCCTAAAACTGTTGAAACAAAACTGGCTGTTAATAGCCCATGGGCAATGCGGCCCTTAAACCTTGTGTTTTTGGCAAATTCTTCATCCATATGCACAGGATTGGTATCTCCAGAGACTTGTGCAAATTTGATTATTAAATCTTCTGTTACTTCGCGTTCAAACGAAGCTTCCATACCAATCTTTAAGTCCTCAATATAATAATTCTGCATAACCTCAGATCCCATGCAAAAAGTTCCTTTACTGCTTTAAGTCTTGCTCCCGATGATCGATAATAAAACTAATTGTTTGTGGCTCTAAAATTAATGTTAATTTTTTTGTTTAGCTGCAACATATAGTCCTGAAAAGGTCTTGAACATTATCCCATATGATGAATTTTGCTCCTTGTTTTTAAAAACAGGGCTGCGATAAAATATTGATAAAAAAGTAATATTTTCAAAACAACGCTCTTTTTTGAATAAAATTTGCCTGTCGACACCCTTTCATTAACCTTATTTTTAAACCCTGAGGCTAATGTGGATAGCGAAGTGGACGTGCAACCTATTTGGTGACCACAAGGTCCATGGTGAGTTTTGGCCTTTATTTAAGGTCGTAATGCGTAACACAATAGGGGAAATGGAGAGCGTAATGGCAATTGATCTTCAAATGCCAGTTCTGGTGGTCGATGATTATAAAACTATGATCAGAATCATTCGGAACCTGTTAAAACAACTGGGATTCAACGACATTGATGATGCCGCAGATGGAACTGAAGCATTAGAAAAAATGCGGGCTAAGTCTTATGGTTTGGTTATTTCTGACTGGAATATGGAACCAATGACAGGTTATGAGCTTTTAAAAGAAGTTCGCTCTGACGAAGCGCTTATGAGAACACCATTTATTATGGTGACTGCTGAGTCAAAAACTGAGAACGTGATAGCCGCCAAAAAAGCTGGTGTGAACAATTATATTGTTAAGCCGTTTAATGCCGCCACCCTCAGCGCCAAAATTAACGCCGTGTTTGGCGAATAGTTTTGTAAATTTGAGCTTGTCACCTAAAAATGGATACCGGTTTTAGGATATATGACAAGCTGAAATTCAAGAAAGAAAATGGGGGCAAAACTCCCTTTTCTTTCAACTAATCTGCAAAAGTACCGAGTAGC
>JANQQH010000369.1 GCA_028285025.1 Hyphomicrobiaceae bacterium
ATATTTTGTTAATGGTGGGCGTGAATGGGGCTGGTAAAACAACCACCATTGGTAAATTGGCACAAAAATTTCACCTAGAGGGCAAGTCAGTTATGTTGGCAGCAGGCGACACGTTTCGTGCTGCTGCGATTGATCAACTGAAAGTTTGGGGAGAGCGCACGCAAGCTCATGTGGTGGTCAAACAGGTTGGCGCTGATGCTTCCGGACTTGTTTATGAAGCGCTAGAGCAGGCTAAGCACCAAGCATGTGATGTTTTGATGATTGATACAGCCGGCCGGTTGCAGAACAAAGCGGACTTAATGGCTGAGCTTGAAAAAATTGTGCGGGTGATCAAGAAGTTTGACGCGCAAGGCCCTCATGATGTGTTATTGACATTGGATGCCACAACTGGCCAGAATGCCTTGAACCAAGTGGAGATTTTTGGCCAAACGGCTGGGGTTACTGGTTTGATTATGACCAAGCTTGATGGCTCTGCCAGGGGCGGCATTTTGGTTGCGATTGCTGATAAATATAAATTGCCGATCCATGCTATTGGTGTGGGTGAGGGGGTTGATGATATGCAAGCCTTTGAGCCGCAAGACTTTGCCAATGCGATTGCTGATATTGAAGCTTAATATTGTGCGTCATTTAGAGTTTGTTTGAAAAATAGAAAATAAAGGTTGTTGTTTGCCATGAAATTTTTGCTTGAACTTGGACCGTTGCTGATCTTTTTTGGTGTTTACAAATATTATGATTTGATGGCAGCCACGCTTGCTTTGATGGTCACAACACCTATTTCCTTATTTTTCTATTGGTTGATTTATAAAAAGATTGCTGTGATGCCTTTGGTGACCGCTGTTTTGGTGCTGGTTTTTGGCGGCTTGACGCTTTATTTCGATAATTCGTTTTTTATCAAGATCAAACCGACGATCATTTATGTTCTGTTTGCCTCCGGTTTGCTTGGCGGGTTGTTTTTAAAACGCCCGTTGATGAAATCAGTGTTAGGTGAGGCGGTTCAATTGACTGATCAGGGTTGGTTTAAAATGAGTTTGCATTGGGGCCTGTTTTTTCTTGTTCTTGCCGGGCTTAATGAGCTTGTCTGGCGTAACTTTGATGAAAACTCTTGGGTGATGTTCAAGACGTTTATTATTTTGCCCTTAACCTTGGTTTTTTCTGTTGTTCAACTGATGCTTATTCGCAATGAAATTATTGATCTGGAAAAAGATAAGTCTTGAGACTTTGTCCTTTCATTGCAGTGGTGGCTTTTCTTTAAAAATAAAATTTGTTTCGATTTTTATAAAGAAGCTCTCGTGGGTGCTGGCGGTTGGTTTGGGTGCCTTGCTGGAGCTTTCTGTCCGTTTGATTGTTTAAATGTTTATTTTTTACAGTCTATTAAAAACATATACAACCAATAGTTAATTGTTCTTGACAGCACACGCATAAAGAGTATTATTCCCTTTATTCGGAACCTTTTATTGATACTCAATCTATGGTTGTATTTTGTTTTTAGATATCGGTTCCGCCAATTGTTATATTTGGGGGTGAAAATATGATGTTGACTCATAATTTAGATTTACATCTTGATGAAGATGTTGGTAATTCTGCGATTCATTTATTGCATCGGGCGGGGCAATGTGCCGGGGATGTATTTGGCCAGAGGGTGAAAGCTGCTGGGTTAACACCGCGCCAATATGTTATTCTTTTTACGGTTGCTCAACATGAGGGACTTAACCAAACTGACCTTGTTGAACGGACCGGTGTTGATCGCTCGACCTTGGCTGATATTGTGCGGCGTATGCAGAATAAAGGGCTTATTTACAGAAAACGTAAATTAAGAGATGCCCGCGCTTATGCCGTGTTTGTCACAGAGAAGGGCCAAGAAGTTCTGGCAGAAGCGGCACCTTCTGCTGCTGCGGCTGATCAAAGAGTGTTAAGTGCGTTGCCATCAGAGCGGCGCGAAGCGTTTCTCGATACGTTGCATATGCTGGTTGAAAATATCCATAATAGAGGGGTTCGGTATCACAGCGTTTTAGATTAAGCCTCATGAGTTTTAACATGAAGGGTTTTAGCGGGGCTGGATGAGGGGTGTTTAATTAGACGATAAAGAGACTATTTTGATTTGTGTCTTGCCCCTTATCTTTTTGAAATTTTGAGTAAGCCGTGAACTGATTTGATAAAAGTTTGCGGCTTATTTGTTTTTTTCTTTTTCTGCATTGTCATCTTCAAACATAGAGAGCATTTTTTTGTGATGGGCTTCACTTTTGTGGACCCAGATGGTCAATGCAATCAACGTGACAGCTGAAATGCTATAGGCAGCGATAATAAATTCAGAATAGGGGCCAAGATCTAGCATTGATGTTCCTTATAAGACGTATTGGCAGCAATTTTTACGGTGTTTGTAAATTTTGTTCTTCTTTGGAGCTGAATTCGCGTACTTGTCGGCGTTGTTGAGAAATGGTGCGGCGGCGGAAAATTTCTGCACGCATGGCTTTCATGTGTAGGTAGAAAAACAACAGTGTATATGAGAAGGCCATAATGAAAAGCGGGATGAGAAATTCAACTGATACATATCCGCGAATGATGCCTGCGGGTTGATGAAGAGTTGATTGTTGCCATTCAACAGACCATTTAATTACTGGCAATAAGATAACGCCGACAAGGGCTAAAATGGCTGTTATTTTGCCTGCCTGGACTTCTTCTTCTATAGCATTGCGCAGAGCAATGAGGCCTAGATAAAGCAAAAATAAAACCAGCACTGAGGTCATGCGCAAGTCCCATTGCCAATAGGTGCCCCAGTCAGGACGGCCCCAAATAGAGCCCGTGCCAAGGCATAAAAAGGTAATCACTGCGCCTAGCGGTGCGGCGGCTTTGGCTGAAACATCTGCTAAGGGATGGCGCCAGACCAAAAGGCCAAAGCTGGAGACTGCGATTAAAGCATAAGCCATTTGCGCAATCCAAGCGGCAGGCACATGGACAAACATTATGATAACGGTTTGGCCCATTTCTTCGTCTAAAGGTGTTTTAAAAAAGGCCCAATAGAGCCCAATGCTAAAGCCGATTAGAGCTAGGCCGCCAAGCCAGGGTAAAACTTTGCTTGAGAATTTTAAAAATTGGCTGGGGTTGGCAAGACGGTCAATCCAGCCATTTATGCGCCCTAATAGATTTCTCATTTTCCACTCTCAATTGTTTTTGGCTTTGGTCTTATGGTTGAGTTTGGCTTTTTATGGCTTTGTGTCAAGTCAGATCAATTTATTTAGTTTAAATTGACTCTTAAGGCCCAGGCGGCTGGGAAAGGGGCCAGAACAATTGAGCCGATTGAAATGGCCGCCAGCAGGGCTAGTGAGCTTTCATAATTTCCACTGGCAAATAAATATCCTGTGGTGGTGCTCACCCCAAAAATTAAGGTTGGGATAAAAAATGGCAAAATAAGCAAAGGTAATAATAAGCCACCTCGTTTTAATCCGAGCGTGAGGGCGGCGCCAATGGTGCCTAAAAAACTTAAAGCAGGTGTGCCAATGAGGGCTGCCAGTGTTAAAATTCCGAATTGGCCTGGTGACAAGTTCATAAGGAGGCCTAGCACTGGTGTCATAAAACTTAATGGTACGCCCACACATAACCAATGGGCTATGGCCTTTGCGATGACAACTTGTTCTAACGGCAAGGGGCCAAGGGTCATAAGTTCTAGGGTGCCTTCTTCATAATCGGTGAGAAAGATACGGTCGAGTGATAACAGCAGGGATAGTAAAAGGGTTATCCATAAAACGCCGGGAGCGATTTGATTGAGTAAATTTAGATCTGGCCCAATGCCTAAGGGCAACAAGGTTACCACAATTAGGTTAAAGCCAAGGGCAATGCCCAGCGTGCCGCCTTCTTTCATGCTTAAGTGGATGTCACGTTTTAACAGCGCTAAAAAGGAACTCATATGAGGGCCTCCCAGGCTTGATCTGTTTGTTTGGTGAGGCGCAAGGTGTTGGTGAACTCAATTTCAAGTGGGATGTGGGTGGCGGCGATTAAAAGGCCTGCGTTTTCAAGATGGGCTTGGGCGGCTTTTGCAACAAGTTGTACCGATTGTTGATCTAGTGAGACGGTTGGTTCATCAAGGAGCCATAAGGGGCGTTTTGATATAGATAGACGTGATAGACTTAAACGGCGCTTTTGACCGGCTGATAAATAGCCAGCAGGGATGTGAAGCAGGCTTTTTAAAGCAAAGGCCTGTGCAACTTGCATCAAAGACGACTTGGCATTGTAAAATGCGGCCCAAAATTCAAGGTTTTCAAGCACCGTTAGGCTGGTGCGGATGCCGTTTTTATGGCCGATATAATGGATTTGCTCGCGTTTTGATTGATTTGTATCATCAAAAGTAAAATTAATTTTGCCTTTATCGGGGGTGATAAAGCCGGCAATGGCGCGAATAAGCGTTGTTTTGCCGACCCCATTGGCCCCTTCGATTTTTAAGCTTTGCCCCTTTGAAAGCTTAATATTCAGGTCTTTTACCAGTAATCGGCCACCTCGGCTGAGGTGTAAATTTTTAATTTCCAGTTCCATTCTTTAATCTTCTAAGGGCAAAGTTGCCTTTTCGAAAGCGAAAACCTTCTAATTGTTTGATGATTAATTTATTTTAGCCATAAGTTTTTTGGTTTTTATAAATTGCCTCTGGAAATTTGTCGTTAATCACGGTATTCAGCATCAACACATTTTAAACTGTAAAAAATAAGCTGTATTCTGACAAATTTTTATCCCTTGGTTGAGAAAAATTTGAAGCCTTTCATGTAAGGAGAGCTGAAATTGACTGCAAATTCCCAAAAATCTCTTGATACATTTAATTGCCGGGCCACGCTAACGGTCGATGG
>JANQQH010000395.1 GCA_028285025.1 Hyphomicrobiaceae bacterium
TTGATTATCACGCTCCCTTTGACGGCTGAAGGGCGCATTATTAGCGTGCTTAAAAAATTATGGGTGTTGCCTGTTGATGTGCGCCTTGCCGCTCATACCACAAAGCTACGCTTTCGCCCCCGTGCCTATTCTTATATTGGCAATGTTCCCTTTATCGATATTTTTGATAAACCCCTTGCGGATTGGGACTTTGTCTTAAAATGGATGTTTGACAAAATCATCGCCAGCCTTGCGCTACTTGTTTTATCACCGGTGATGATTGGAACAGCTTTGGCTGTTAAGCTCACCAGTAAGGGGCCAATTTTATTTAAGCAAAAACGTTATGGCTTTAATAATGAGTTGATCGAAGTTTATAAGTTTCGCTCAATGTATACTGATATGTCAGATGCCAATGCCTCTAAGTTGGTCACAAAAGATGATCCACGCGTGACCCGTGTGGGGCGGTTTATTCGTAAATCCAGTTTGGATGAATTGCCACAGCTGTTTAATGTATTAAAGGGTGAGCTTTCCCTTGTTGGTCCGCGCCCACATGCGTTGCAAGCCAAAGCGGCCAGTCAAAATTATCCTGATGTTGTCGATGGTTATTTTGCACGCCATAGGGTTAAACCTGGCATCACTGGCTGGGCGCAAATTCATGGCTGGCGCGGAGAAACAGATACAGAGGAAAAAATCAAGAAACGGGTGGAATTTGACCTTTATTATATTGAGAACTGGTCAATCTTTTTAGACCTGTACATTCTGATTAAAACACCCTTTAGCCTGATCTTTAACAATGACAATGCCTACTAGGTGAGATTTTGACAGATATTACGGCCAACACCCCCCTTAAAACGAGCTTAAGCCCTGCCTTGCAGCGCTTATTGTTTTTGTTTGCGTGGTTGACCTTTTTTCTCAACGCTATGGTGATTAAAGAACCGGCCCCTTGTGATTTATTTATGATGGGATTTGTGGTGATCATGCCGCTTTTTGGGCTCGTTCGTTTTACCTTGCTTCATACTATCTTGTTTGCCTGCTGGATGATCGTGATTGCCACAGGCCTTATTGCGGCTGGCACCCATGAATACTATATGATCTCGGTGCGTCACATGCTGATCTCTGGATATTTGGCCGTGTTTAGTGTGGCATTGGCCGGCTTTATCAGCAAAAATCCTTTGCAACATTTTGAAATTATTTGGAATGGGTATATGTGTGGAGCCATTGTTGCGGCGGTTGCTGGCATTGTTGGTTATTTTGACTTG
>JANQQH010000400.1 GCA_028285025.1 Hyphomicrobiaceae bacterium
AGCCCGGCTGGTATCTATGCCTAAAAACCCCATAGATGCCATTTGGCAAACCCAACCACCAAAACCATCCCGTTCTGTGATTGGCCACCCAAAAAAATACGCCGGCCAAGACCCGTCGGAAAAAATAAAACAAATTCAAGAGGTTTTAAAGACCAAAGAGGCAGACGCCTTTATCGCCACCGCCCCAGAAAGTGTGTGTTGGTTGTTTAACATTCGTGGCCAAGATGTGCCCCACACCCCCATCATGCTGGCCCACGCCATCATTCATGCCCGCGCCAAACCAGAAGTGTTTATTAACACGGACCGTTTAAACACCCGCGCGAAAGATCACATCACCGGCATAGCAAAGCTAGCAACACCAGAAAATTTTGAAAGCTCATTAAAAGCGCTCGGGGCAAAATTTAAAAAAGTTCTCATAGACCCAAACCGCACCAACAGCGCCATATACCAAACCTTGCGCGCCTCACGCGCTGAAATCATCCGCGGACAAGACCCCATAGCTCTGCCAAAAGCCAAAAAGAACAAAGCAGAAATAGAGGGCATGCGGTCCGCCCATGAGCGAGATGGGGTTGCCATAACCCGTTTCTTAACTTGGCTCAGTCAAATACCAACAGACGATCCTATAACTGAAATTGAAGCAGCGCAAAGCTTAGAAGGTTTTCGCCATCAAACTGGCGCTTTAAAAGACCTGAGTTTTGAAACCATTTCCGGGGCTGGTCCCAATGGCGCTATCGTCCATTACCGTGTCAGTGAAAAAACAAACCGCCAGCTCAAACAGGGCGAGCTTTATCTGGTTGACAGCGGTGCTCAATATCAAGACGGCACCACAGACATCACCCGCACTCTTGCCATTGGTGAGCCAAAACCAGGCATGATCAAACACTACACAATGGTGTTAAAAGCCCACATTAATTTAACCACAGCCTATTTTCCCAAAGGCACCCGCGGTGTTGACCTGGACCCACTTGCCCGCGCCCCGCTGTGGCAAGCCGGTCTGGATTATAATCACGGCACCGGTCATGGTGTGGGCAGTTTTCTCTCTGTCCATGAAGGCCCCCAAAGCATATCCCGGCGCTCAACGGTTCCCTTAGAGCCAGGCATGATCTTATCCAACGAACCGGGCTATTACAAACAAGGCGCCTATGGCATCCGCCTTGAAAACCTTATACTTGTCAAAGACACTGAAGATATCACCGGCGGCGAACACCCCATGATGAGCTTTGAAACCCTAACGCTCGCCCCCTTTGACATAAACCTTATCGATATCAGTTTGTTATCCAAAAGCGAATTAAAATGGCTGAACGCCTATCACCGCACCGTCTGGAAAACTTTGGGCAAACACCTCAAGGGCCCAGAAAAAGCCTGGCTAAAAACCGCCACCGCCGCTTTAAAGCTATAATCTCAAACTAGGGTCGGCTAAGCATCAAGGGAGATGAGCCCATGCCACAGACAAACAACCCTATCTTGATTGTCGGAGCCGGCCCGGTTGGACTAACAGCAGCCTTAGAATTAAAAAGGCGCGACCTCACCCCTATGATCATTGACAATGACGGCATCCCCACCCCTGAAAGCCGCGCATTGGCCATTCACGCACGCACACTTGATATTTTTGAAAAATCAGGCATCTCTGAAAAGCTCATTGCCGCTGGTAACAAAATCAACCACGTCCTGATGCGCAAAAATGGAAAAACAAAAATACATTTAAACCTCAACCAAGACTTACCCCACCGTTATAACTTCATCCTAGCCCTGCCCCAATCGCGCACAGAAGAAATCCTCATTGAAGCCTTGAGCCAGCAAGGCATTGAGATCAACTGGTACACCAGCCTTGAAAGTTTGCAAACAACACCCTCAAACTTTGAATGCACCCTAATGGACAGCAACAAAAAAACGCAGCAACAAACTTCACCCCAAATTATTATTGGCGCAGATGGGGCCCACTCAACGGTTCGCAAAGCCTTAAACATTCCCTTTGATGGTCAAAGCATTGATGATGAATGGAGCCTGGCAGATGTTGAGTTGAGTAACTGGCCATTTCCCTATGATCACGCTGTGGTCAATTTCACACCCAAAGGGCCCATCGGCTTTTTCCCCTTAGGCCAAGGCTATGGACGACTTGTTTCCTCGCAACCAGATGTTCTCAACAATGTGCCTGAAGGGGCAACAATTACAAAAACCATTTGGCACTCAACCTTTAAAATCAGCTACCGCCAAGTGGCAACCTATCAACAAGGCAATGCCTTTTTAGCTGGCAACGCCGCCCATATCCACTCCCCAGCAGGCGGACGCGGTATGAATTTAGGCATAGAAGATGCCGCCACCCTTGCTTATCTCCTTACCAACAACCGGCAAAATGAATACACCCAATTGCGCCATCCCATAGGCAAGCGCGTGCTAAAAATGACGGAACAA
>JANQQH010000417.1 GCA_028285025.1 Hyphomicrobiaceae bacterium
AAGTGCAACCGACCTGACTGGAAATGCACAAGGTGCCGCGGTCGCTTTCAGGAATATAAACGCATTCAACTTCTGGTGCTTTTTCACGCTCACTTTGGGGCTCAAGCGCTAAAAGCCATTTGCGGGTGCCGTCAACGGAGATTTGTTCTGTTACGATTTTTGGTCTGGAAATGGAGAATTGATCGGTGAGCTGGTTGCGTAAGCTTTGTGAGACGTTGCTCATTTGATCAAATTCTGGCGCGCCGCGGGTATAGAGCCAATGCCAGATTTGACTTTGGCGCATCTTGAGCTGTTTTTCAGGCACACCAATTTTGCTCAAGCAAGTTTGAACTTGCTCAGCTGAAAGGCCAATAAGCGATTGTTTTGCCATCATTGGTCGTGTCCTTGAAGCTCAGGTCTGCTGGTGGCTTTTGAGTATTATAATGTGCTTTATAAGCAAAATTATTTACAAGCAGAAGCTGTTGCTTTTAAAGCTGCGGTAATGCCTGACAGGGAGTAAACGTCTTTGGTCTTGGTGCCACGTGAAGAGACACCCTTGACGACCATTTTTTGCCCTGCCTTCATGGCTTTGATGAGCTTTTTTTCTAAACTGTTGTGAATATAGGCGCGATCTCCTTTTTCAAACAGGGTAAAATTTTGTGCGCCAATTGAAATGGTTGGGGCTGATGTTTTTTTCAGCGGGTAGCCTAATTTCACGCTCACTTCTTGGGTGACTTTAAACTTTGGCCATGTGGTGACGTAAAAAAAGATATCACCCCGGTTTACATTTTTAGGCTCATAGTCTTTTGGCGTTGAAGCGGCAAAACAAAGCGAACCATCATCGGTTTTGGCTTTATAGACTGTCCAATCTTGGTAACGGTTGATAACTGTGCTGTCGGCTGCAATGGCACGTCCTAACAAGCTTGCCATTACAAATGTCGCTAAAAACACAACGAGAAAAACGCGCATATTTATGCCCCAAAAGGTTTGCTTCATTTCCTATCAAAAACATATACAACGATTTGACCGAGCCTGGCCAGTGCTCAAATCGTATTTTTTATCATGTGTTGTTTTCTGCACAACCCATCAATACACTGAAAACTGGTAATAAAAACAGCCATCATAAAAAGGGAAGGGCTCGAAACATTATGAAAGCCGTTTTATGTAAAGAGCTTACTGGCTATGAGAATTTAAGCTTGGAAGACATTGATTCCCCTAGCCTTGAGGGCGATGAGGTGCTTATTGAGGTTAAGATTGCAGCGCTGAATTTTTTCGATACGCTGATTACTAGGGGAAACTATCAATTTAAGCCAGATTTGCCGTTTTCACCCAGTGGGGAAATTGCTGGGATTGTTCGCCAGGTGGGTCAAAATGTTAAGGGCTTTGATGTGAATGACCGGGTTATGGCTTATATTGGCTGGGGTGGTTTGCAAGAACAAATTGCGGTCAAAGCTCATAAATTGATTAAAATTCCTAATGGCGTGAGTGATGAGATCGCGGCTGGTTTGATTATCACTTATGGGACTGCGCTGCATGGCTTGGTTGACCGGGCTAAGGTGCGTGCAGGTGACACAGTGGTTGTTTTGGGGGCTGCTGGTGGGGCTGGTTTGGCGGCGGTTGAAGTGGCTCATGCTATGGGGGCACGGGTGATTGGTGTGGCATCTGATGATGAAAAGCTGCAATTGACCAAAGAGCATGGGGCTGACTTGATTGTGAATTCTAAAACCCAGGACCTGAAAACCACTCTTAAGGACTTAACGAAGGCCCAAGGAGTGGAGGTGGTTTATGATTGTGTTGGCGGCGACTTGGCAGAGCCAGTTTTGCGGGCGGTGAAATGGAATGGGCGCTATTTGGTTGTTGGCTTTGCTTCTGGTGAAATTCCGGCTGTGCCGTTTAATTTGATCATGCTGAAAGGCATTCATGTGCAAGGGGTGTTTTTTGGACGCTATCTTGAAGAACAGCCAAACGATTACCAGCGTGATGTTGCCCAATTGCTCAAGTGGGTAGAGGATGGGGCAATTCGCCCGCATGTTGAGGCGGTTTATCCGTTAGA
>JANQQH010000418.1 GCA_028285025.1 Hyphomicrobiaceae bacterium
GTCTTTGGTCACATGGCCAACGATGATCAACGCGCAATCGCGTTTCTTGGCTTGGCGGATCAGGGAATGGGTGGTGGCTCGCAACTGAGTAACTGTGCCGGGGGCCGCTTCTACCGTTTCTGTCCATAAGGTTTGAACGGAATCGATGATACAAAGTGCAGGCGGCTGGCCTGATTTCATGGTGGCGAGAATGGTTTCCAAATTGGTTTCTGCTGCCAGTTCAACGGGGGCTTTTTTAACACCCAAGCGATTGGCGCGCAAACGCACTTGGGCGGTGGCTTCTTCGCCAGAAAAATACATCACCCGTTTTCCGTTTTGTGCCAAGTTGGCGGCCAGTTGAGTGAGCAGGGTGGATTTGCCAATGCCTGGGTCGCCGCCAACCAAAATGGCAGAGCCAGGCACCAAGCCGCCGCCTGTCACCAGGTCCAGCTCACTTAAGCCGGTTGCATAACGGGTTAAAACTTGGTCTTGGCCATCAAAGCTTTCAAGTTCAACGCCGGCCCGGTTGCGGGCACTGGTCTTTTTTTGACCTGAGACGGCAATCGGCTCGGCGCTTTCCTCAACAATGGTGTTCCATTCGCCGCAGGCGCTGCATTTACCAGCCCACTGGGTGGTGACGTTTCCGCAAGCTTGGCAATGATAGGAGGCTTTTCTGGCCATAGAATTTTCTACTTTTAGAGTGTGTGGTCCGTGCCTTAACTTCCATGGTTAGACTTTGGCATTTTGAATTCCCTTGTCAAGGGCGCGGAGCGCAAGGTGAACCCCTTGACAAAGGAATTCAAAATGTAAAAATCTCACCATGGAGAAGTTAAGGCACTCTCTCGGCATGCCTTTATTCGTATCTGTAAGGAATGCGGTCTTCTTCGGCTAGGTCGGAGAAACGGGTGAAGTTGCCGTTAAAGGCCAATGGAACCGTGCCGGTGGGGCCGTGGCGTTGCTTGCCGATGATGACCTCGGCTTTGCCTTGAACTTGTTCCATCTCATCTTGCCATTTGACGGTGGCTTCTACATCGCTTTCTGACGGTTGACGGCGGGAGACGTAATATTCTTCCCGGTAAACAAACATCACGACGTCTGCGTCTTGTTCAATCGAGCCTGATTCGCGCAAGTCTGCCAATTGAGGGCGTTTGTCATCGCGTTGTTCGACCTGACGGGAAAGCTGGGACAGGGCAATGATCGGCACATTGAGCTCTTTGGCCAGGGCTTTTAAGCCGGTGGTGATTTCAGAGACCTCTTGCACACGGCCTTCGCCGGTGCGTTTTGAGCCTGAGAGCAATTGCAGATAGTCAACAATCACCACGCCGAGGTTCTTTTGGCGTTTGAGTTTGCGCGCGCGGGCGGACAATTGGGCGATGGAAATGCCGCCTGTTTGGTCAATGTAAAGTGGCATGTCGCTTAATTTTTGTGAGGTTTCGACCAATTTGCGAAAATCAGTTTCGTCAATCATGCCACGGCGGATTTTTTCTGAGGGGATTTCAGCTTGTTCTGAAATGATCCGGGTGGCCAATTGTTCGGCCGACATCTCCAGTGAGAAAAAGGCCACAACGGCGCCATCTGTTGTTTTCATGCTGCCATCTGCTTGTGGCTCGGCATGATGGGCATTGGCAATGTTAAAGGCAATGTTTGTTGCAAGGGCGGTTTTGCCCATAGAGGGGCGCCCGGCCAGGATGATCAGGTCAGAGGTTTGGAGGCCGCCCATTTTTCGGTCTAAATCAGTTAAGCCAGTAGAGACGCCAGACAGGCCGCCATCGCGCAAATAGGCATTGTTGGCCATTTCAATGGCATCGGTGATGGCATCTTTAAACGAACAAAAACCAGAGCCATATTTGCCTTGTTCGGCCAAGGAATAAAGTTGTTGTTCAGCATTGCTGATCTGTTCTTCTGGCGGGTTGGTCACTTCACTGTCATAGGCGGTGTTGACCATGTCTTCGCCAATGCCAATGAGATTGCGGCGCACCGCTAAATCGTAAATGGTATGGCCATAGTCTTTGACGTTGATGATGGAGGTTGCATTGGCGGCAAGTCGGCCTAAATATTGAGGCACAGTGATATCGCCAATGGGGTCATCATTGTCAAAATAGGTTTTTAGGGTCACCGGCGTGGCTTGTTTGCCAGATTGGATCAGTTGCAAACTGGTCTCGAAAATGCGCGCGTGCAGCGGGTCGAAAAAATGCTCTTCTGTTAAAAAGCTAGAGATCCGGTCAGCGGCTTCATTGTTAATGAGGATGGCACCCAGAAGCTCTTGTTCGGCCTGGATATTATGGGGGGCAAGCCGAAATGGAAGATCTTCAATCTCGGCTTTGACATCTGGTGATGGTTGTTGTTGTTGTTGTGCTGTATCAATCATGGGCTCACCCTAGTTGATTCGGCGAAAAGCTATAGTGGGTCAAGGGAGGATTTCCCCTCTATTCACAGGGTGAAATAATTTTTTTTTATTTTTCCTTGCCCAAGATTTAGTGAGGCGGCGTCAGCCAAAACACATAAACGGTAATGGGTTGCCGTAAGCTTTCTTTTCGCTTTTCAAAAAGCGCCTGAGACTGTTCCTTGTTTTTGAGTGCTTGCTCTTGGGGCCCGCAATGAGTATTGTCCGGTTTTCAAAAGGTTCTAAAGTTATACGATCCGTTTGTTTGTTTTGATAGAAAAGAGAAAGACAATGTTTGAAGGCTCAATTACAGCGTTGGTAACACCGTTTCGTGATGGCAAAATTGATGAAGATTTGTTTCAAAAGCTTGTTCAAAGACAGGTTGATGAAGGCACGCATGTGCTT
>JANQQH010000421.1 GCA_028285025.1 Hyphomicrobiaceae bacterium
TGAAGGCGATCGGGGAGTCCAATCGGATGACATTGAAGTTTCGCAAACCTATGGGCAAGTAACGTCAAGTATGGTTTAATTTGGCCAAAGGCAGAAAACGTTGAGAATTGAAAAATAGTTTTATGGGGGGAGACATATATTGCATCTTGTATCACTCCATTTAGCCATTACCTTTTTGATCCTGGTTGCTCTGCAAGCAGGGCACTCATCAGTTGCAGCGGGCCAAACAGATGACATTCCTGATTGGCTGAGCAAGCATGTAGGTTTGAGCCATGGGCAGATCGCGCCAGTGGTCTTAAAGCGAGCCCGCGCACTGTATTTGCGCAAACAAGCTGAAGGAAAAGTGAAAAACCCTTGCTATTTTGCCATGGACGCAACCCGTCCCAGCTTATCGAGCAAGGGCCAAATAAGACACAGATTTTATGTGATCTGTGAAGCTGAAAAATCATTCAAAGCGGTGTCTTCAGGCCACGGCAACGGCCGCAAATTATCAAAAGCAAATTTTTCAAATGGCCGCAAATGTGCAAAAAACTTTAGCAATGCAGAAGGATCAAAGCTAACGACAGGCGGTGCCTATGTAACAGCTGAAACACGCATATCATTCAAAGGCTTTTATCGTGAGCAAGGTGAGAAAAAACCTTTCCTGCGCGCGTTTTTATTGTTTGATGGTGAAGGCGATACCGCAAACGCCCGGGAGCGAGCCATCGGCGGGCATCAAGCTGTAATGTTAAAGCGGCGCTGTCGATACAAAAATGCAAAAAGCGAATACGCTGATAATGATGGCTATGTTCCTTACGGAAAATTGGTGGACTACTCTAAAGGCCGCAGCAATGGCTGCACAACCTGGACACCATCACAGTCAAAGAAAATCCTCAAAATAGTGAAGGATAATCCAACAACCCTTTATATTTATCCTGAATCTGGCGATGTCAGTGCAGTTAAGAAAGCTGTAAAGAAGGGCCGGTTACCGCCAAGCTCAAAGCTATATTGGAATAGCACGTGTTTGCTGGCAATCAAGTCTCCAAAATTCTGGTCCAAAGAAACATTACAGCCAATGATCAATGAATGGAGGCGGTCCTTGCCCAAGGTTACGCATCGTCCGTTGCCCATTTGTAAATAGTTCAATCTAACCGAACCAGTTTAATCCCTTATCAGAATTGTAATTTTAAAAAATTTGCAATTGGTTGCTGGAAGACTTATGTGAAGCAGATAAAAAAAACTCAACTGGCCTGGTTATTTTCACTACCAGCTTGTTAGCCATGGTCCATGAAGTAAAGGATAATAAGCATGACCACCACAATTACAGAACAAGAACTGGACGCGGCACGAAAAACCTGGGGCGATGCGCTCATCGCCATTTCCAAGGCCTTCGAGGAAGACGGTTTAAATGCCGCAACTGAAATAGCAAACGGTGCGCTGGACGCTGCCTATGGCTATAACCTTGGTCCCGTGCTTTTCAAACCGACATTGGCCAGCGGCGATCAGACCTTTCGCCCAACACGTGAGGGCGCCCTATCCTACTTTGTGGGCCACAATGACAAATATCCGCTAGATGGTGGCTTTGCTATCAAAGGCTGGCGCGAAGTTGTATCGCAAACCTCAGCAAGCTTTATCCAAGGCGATGTTGCCATGTGGATGGGTCGGGTAATATGCACTGACAAAGACGGCAATGTGACAAAGTTAGATAAAAGCTGGGGCTACAAAAAGGATGATCAAGGCGCATTGCGGATCGTGCTACATCACTCCTCCCTACCCTACCAGCCTGGTTAACCCCCGAAGAAAATCAACTTAAAATAAAATCATTTCAAAAGAGGGGTAGCAGATTAGCTGTTAATGTCAGAGGCTTTTTAGTTAGCTTATTTATGCACTTACCCCCTCCCAAATCTCTTCAAACGCACTCTCAAGATAATCTTCCAAAACCAAAATGTGGAGGCATACCGCATTCTTGCCTCTTGATTTCCCCCCAGATTGTCCACGTCTGCAAACAATCCGAAATAATGCTGTTGGTTGACTTTGAGTGTAAATTAACGCTATGCCTATTTTGTAATAGTATAACATTTTTGAGGCAATGAAATCAAAAGCGATGTCAGAAAAAATATCAAAAACGGAATATCCAGAACCATACCCGGTACCCAGCAGGCAAGAAGCCATGCAGGCGGTAAAGACCCTGATTGCTTGGGCCGGTGACAACCCCAATCGCGAAGGGCTGATAGATACGCCCAAGCGGGTTGTAGACGCCTATGGAGAATTTTTTGAAGGCTACAACATGAACCCGGAAGAGATCCTAAGCCGCACATTTGAAGAAGTCGAAGGCTATGATGAAATCGTGATCA
>JANQQH010000440.1 GCA_028285025.1 Hyphomicrobiaceae bacterium
TTTGTTGTTGCCTCCCGAACAATACCAAGGCCTTGGGTCTTTAAATTTTCATCGCTCAGCATGCCTTCACGCATGGTTTGAGCTATTTCAGCAGACTCCAAAACTGATTTGCTGCGTTGTATCTGTTGGCCTTTTGTCAGGGCTTTTCTTTGATAAGGTATTTTCCCCCTTAAAGTCAGCTCCTCAGCCTTTTGAGCAAGCCTTGGGTTGTGCTGGTATCTGCTTTGAAAATCTTTCGCTTTCGTGTCATAGATGCTTCCAGCGCCGTTCACATACCCCTTGCCATCACCTTGATAGGTGTTGCCAAAATCACTAATCTCTTTGTCAGCATCAATCTGTAGCTTGTACCAATCAGATTTAAAACGCGCCTCATCATTTTGCTCATTGGCTTTGTCAAACGCATCAAAAACGCCTGCAAAACTGGAAATAGCTTTGCCAAGCTGTTGTGTCGCACGGCCTGTCGCGCCAAATCCAGCCGTTGAGGGAGGTTGCAAGCGCGGGGTGTTTGTTTGGACTGTTCGTCTTGTGCTGTGGATCTTAGGCAATTTGTGTCGCTAGCCCCTTACTTGCAGAGGCAACCCCTCCTAGAATTGTGCTAAAGGCTTTTACTTTTCCGCTTTTGCGAATATCAGACGCAGCTGCCCTGTCTGATTTTGCCAGGTTTTCATGATTTGTTGCTTCTGCATCAGCCTGGCGCAACAGCTCATCCTCATCTAAATATTTGTTCTTATAAGAGGCCATCTGGATTTTATCGAAAGAGCCCCCCTCAGCAACAACCCCATTAGCAGCCGCGTTAACCTCTTGAGACGCAATCACGGCCTCATGCTCATCACCCTTGGCGTCCACTTTGGCTACTCCGTCCTCACGGGCCACAATCGCGTTTATTTCTCTGACCTGTGCTTGGCGCTCACGGGCCGCGGCTTGCGCATCCGCTTCTTGTCCGTCCCCCATTGCGCCGACAACAGAACCGGCCAGCCCTACTATAGGCCCTATAGCTGCTAGCGGTGCGCACATATTACCGCCCCATCTGCGCTAAAATGCCAATACAATGAAACGGATAAGGGTCATTGTGATGTATCTCAATATTTAACATTCTATCCCATCCCCCATCTGGTCTCACTTCGATTAATCCGGTGAATAAATCTGGATCAATCTCAGGGCTTGTCTGGTCCCCGTCGCCCGCGCGGTAAGTGATATCTTCCCATGCCCCGCTATTAATTCTTATTTTGCCACCTAGTGAGCGATAAAGGCGCAAGAACACCTTGTTAATTCGTTTCACCTGTCCTTGTGTTTCGCCCTCTCTTGGGTGGTTTTCAATAGGTAGGCTTTTTAAAATTGATGTTGGCTTTAGCCCCACATGCACCTTAGATGCACTGTCAATGGTAATTGTGCCGTCACTTGCAACCGTCTTGTCCAATTGCCTTGATCCATCCCCATAAACGCCAACAGTTTCACCAATTAAATGATTAAGCCCTGATATTGTTGTGGTTGCTGCCCCGTCATAAGTTGCCGAACTATCAAAGGCGATATAATCTTCCTTAGCGTCATCAATCTGAAACTCTCGTGACTGATATTCAATATAGCGCACAGTGGCCCCATTAATCGTTCTTTTAACACAAAACCAATGCTCATCCCCATATTGCCCAGGTATCGTGGCAACTGTGTCAACCTGCGCATCAGTCCCGGCAAAATTGCGTCTATGAAACCCAACCACATCTTGCTCGCGCTCATAGGTGCATCTAACAAGCTGGCCATCGGCTCTGGTTGTGGAAATAATAGAATTTGGCTCTTGGGCATAAGTGAGTTCGCCCACCCCAGCGCCAGTAACATGCTCTGATATAATCGTTAAAGGCAAAGACTTGTGTTTGTCTTTTTCAAAATTATAATCAAACTCACGCAGCTTACGGGCCGGGTTATTAACATCACCAAATCTTGCTGGGAATATCACACTATCACCCGCCCGAACCGCTTCTCTCCTGGAGGATCCATAACCAGTTTGCTTTTGCACCCTCACATTTCCTGGCGTGATGCCTTTGCCACTATCACTGGCAGAGATTGTGTATTCAGAAGACGTTGTCCCAACAGCCAATACAGGGCCAGGCACAACCCATCTAACAACATCCACAGTATCACTGGCAATGGTGCCCGATCCTGCGCCATTATCCTCATCACCATCCAAAAAGCTCTCAAAAGCATTCGTGCGGCTAAACCAATATTTGCCTGGGTCTCTTGTTGTGCTAAATGCCCACAATCTTTGCTCATGAAACGCAATCGCTCGAGGATAACCATGATAATTAGACCAAGCCCCTTCTTCCCACGCACTTGTTCCATATGTGATCACATCAGCCGGCACATGATTTAAAACAATCTCACATGTCGCTGTGGTTGAATTGGTCACATCAGTGATTTTTACAATCACAGAAACATCGTGCAAATAAACAGAATCGACATAATCATTGTCTTCTGCATCAGAATGCCTAACAACGCCTGTCTCATGTTTGGGTAGGTTCCAATCACCATTCCATGTCGTTGTCCCTGAAAGATTGTTAAACCCATAAACTTTTTCATCATTGGTAATCACAGATGATTTTGAAATAGCCGCCCCATCAACAGGCGTGCTAATGCCTGTTTGCTGGCCTGGCTCAAAAAACCTCATCAACTGGCCAACCATAGCGCTGTCAAAATAACTAAAATCAGTTGTCAGGGTAAAACTTGTTGCCCCTTCAGCATAAGTGCCCCACTTGGTCACAGAGCGGTTAACCGTCCCCCCAGAGGTGTAGGCTGTGTAAGCCGTGCCATCAATATTGCGGTAGCTTTCATCTCTAAGGGAAAATGTCGTGTCAGTCAGTTTTATGATAAAATAACGATTGCCATTAAGCTGCGTCATGCCCCCAACACTGGCAAACGTCACACACTCCCCAGACTTCATGCCATGCGCGCTGGATGTGGTAATCACAACAGGGTCAGCTTGAGTTGCCCCTGAAACGTTCACAGTTGAGCTATCAATAGCGATAAAGAACTTTTGGGCCAAATCCCCGTTAATATCTCGAAACGGCCCGTCAGTAAGCTCTATGTCTGTTAGGGTCCAACTTGTGTTTGATGACCGGCCTAGTTTTCTCAAAGGGTGCAAAGGGTGAGCAATATACAAAACATCTGCGCTTTGGGTAAACCTTAAATCAGCCAATTGCGCGGTTGTATACGTAGTTGTAACCTCAATGATCTTAGACGCTGTGCCCCCAGAGGTATAGGCCCCATATGATGTGCTATCAACTCCAGACAATTCAAATGTGTTAGCCGTGCTATTGGCCACCGTAAATTCAAGATTGTTAAGCTGTATCATCCCCCCAACAGATCCAATCCTGATTTTATCACCATTGCTAAATGTGTGGCCTGTTATTGTTACAACAGCCGGGTTGGCTTGCGTTATCCCGCTTATATTTTGCGCTGTATCGGTCACAATCCCGCCATCAGCAAAAATGCGGATGATGTTGTTTTCAAAGCAAAGACAATAAGCCTCATCAACTGAATACTGAAACTCGTGAAGCCGGGGCACGGCGCTACTGTCTGCAATTTCACAGACATGAACCGTGCCAGGGTCTTTGGCAGCCCCCCCATGTGGCAAGACTGTAAAATTCTCAATGGTTTCTGCGCCGTTTTGATACTTA
>JANQQH010000443.1 GCA_028285025.1 Hyphomicrobiaceae bacterium
AAAGTATAGATCTTACCAAAACGGCCCTTATTGAAAAGTAAGGGCCGTTTGTTTGTAACCAGACCAAAAACAATAAATTTTTCTAAACTTCAGTATAAAAAAATCTTGCGACCCTCTGTACAAAATTTTTTATAGGTCTTAGACAAGACCACAACAATAAATTGCAAACATTGCCAACCAAACACCACAATTGAAAAATATTATCCGCTGCTAGGGAGACTGAAATGGGCAAAACCCTTTATGACAAAATCTGGGATGACCATCTTATTGAGACAAGTGAAGATGGCACATCGCTTATCTATATTGACCGCCACCTTGTTCATGAAGTGACAAGCCCGCAAGCGTTTGAAGGTTTGCGCATGGCTGGCCGCACAGTTCACGCTCCCCAAAAAACCTTGGCCGTTCCAGATCATAACGTACCCACAAAAGGCCGCGCCCAGGGCATTGATGACCCTGAATCCAAACTTCAGGTTGAAACCTTGGCCCAAAACGCCAAAGATTTTGACATTGAATTTTTCGACATGGCCGACAAACGCCAAGGCATCGTCCACATCGTTGGCCCCGAACAAGGCTTTACTCTGCCTGGTATGACCATCGTTTGCGGCGACAGCCACACCTCAACCCATGGTGCCTTCGGCGCCCTTGCCCATGGCATTGGCACCTCTGAGGTTGAACACGTCTTGGCAACCCAAACCCTCATTCAGAAAAAAGCTAAAAACATGCGCGTTACCGTCAATGGCACGCCCCCTAAAGGGGTCACCGCCAAAGACATTATCTTGGCAATCATTGGTGAAATCGGCACCGCTGGCGGCACCGGCCATGTGATGGAATATGCTGGCAATGCCATTACCGACCTTTCCATGGAAGGGCGCATGACGGTTTGCAACATGTCAATCGAAGGGGGTGCCCGTGCTGGCCTTATCGCGCCTGATGAAACCACCTTCGACTATATTAAAGGCCGCCCCCTTGCTCCTAAAGGCACAGCCTTAGATATGGCAATCGCCTATTGGAAAACGCTATTTACAGACCCTGATGCTCAATTTGATCATGAGGTCACATTGGATGCAAACAACTTGCCCCCAATTGTCACCTGGGGCACAAGCCCTGAAGATGTTGTATCCATCACAGGCAAAGTGCCAAACCCGCAAGAAATCGCAGATCCGGCCAAAAAAGCTGCCATGATCCGTGCTCTTGAATATATGGGGCTTGAAGCGGGCACCTCAATCAAAGACATTAAAATTGATCGCGCCTTTATCGGCTCATGCACCAATGGTCGCATTGAAGATTTACGCGCTGTTGCTAAATTGGTTGACGGCAAAACCGTTAATGAAAATGTAAACGCCATGATTGTACCTGGCTCTGGCCTTGTAAAAGAACAAGCCGAAAGCGAAGGGCTTGACCAGGTTTTTGTCAAAGCTGGGTTTGACTGGCGAGAACCTGGTTGTTCAATGTGCTTGGCCATGAATGCTGACAAACTAGACCCCGGTGAGCGTTGCGCCTCCACTTCCAACCGCAATTTTGAAGGCCGCCAAGGGCGCCAAGGACGCACTCACCTTGTCTCACCTGTAATGGCCGCAGCCGCTGCCATAGCCGGTCATTTTGTTGATATAAGAGAAATGGCATAAATTATGGCCCGACGCTCTGATCATAGCCGTGAAGAGATCAAAGAGCTTGCTTTAAACGCAGCTGAACAAATTGTAACTGAAAATGGGTTTTCTGGCCTGAGTGCCCGCAAAATCGCCAGTGCCATTGGCTATACGGTTGGCACAATTTATCTGGTGTTTAAAAACCTGGATGATCTAATCATGCAGGTGAACGCCCGCACACTAAAAAACCTATACCAAACGGTGAGCGATCAGCAAAAACCAAAAAAGCACAAACAAAATTTACGCAATTTTGGCCAGGCTTATTACGACTTTGCCAAACAAAACCCTCACCTATGGAGCCTTATTTTTGAACATCACGTGGCTGGAGGCGGTCAGCTCATCCCGCAACTGGCTGAACGCATAGAAACATTGTTTTCACTGATTGAAACTGAATTAAAAGCCATAGAACCAAAGAAAAAGCCCGCCTCCATTCATCGCGCCGCCCTTTCTTTATGGAGCGGCGTTCACGGCATCACCATATTGGACATTTCTGACAAGCTATTTATGGCTAACAATGTTACCGCCCAAGACATGATTGATGAACTGATCAACAACTTTCTCACCGGCTATCTGACAACAAAATAATTTGCCATAAACCTATCTCAAATTTCATGATACACTCTTACCCTTAATGTTGTAATCAGGACTTAGTCCTTAATACACTTTGTTGAATGAAAGCTGGGCTTATGAATAGAATAATTGTTTTTATCTCTTTTATTTTATCTTTTTGCCTTCTTCCCCTCAAGGCTTTTGCTTTCACAACACCTCTAGAACACAAAGCCCGTCCCGCTCCCCTGATTAAAAAAATTGCCGTCCTTGGCAAAGATGACCGCACAAAACTACCCGATCAATACGTCGACATAGCCAGCGGCATCGGCATTTTAGGCCAACCAGGCAAACGTGGCTGGAGTTGCACCGCCTTTTGCGTTGCTCCTAAAATTATTGCAACCAACGCCCATTGTATTGTCAAAAACCCCACAGCAGGTCGGCATTTAGATTTAAGCAAAACCATCTTTGTCTTGCCCGCGTTCAAAAACAACCCAAAGGGGCATAAATACCGTGAAAGAGTAACCTATCCAGAATTCGTCACACCGAAAAATCCAGCCCTTTCCATTTATGCAGGAAACTTTAAAAACATCCATTCGGTTAAATCCCAAAGCCAAGATTGGGCCTTTGCAAAACTCAACCATTCTGTTTGCAAAAATCGCGTTTTGTCCTTTACCAAACGCCCCATAAAAGATTTAACCAAAGCAGCAAAACAAAAACGCATTTTCATGATTGGCTTTCATGGCGACAAAAAAATGAAAGAGCGGCTCTATTCCAAAAAATGCCGGGTCCGCTCCCCAACCAACCGCAAATATTTTTTAAAAAACCAACGCCGTGACATGGCGCGCCAAGCCATTTTGTTGCCTCACACGTGCGATGCATTTAAAGGCTCATCTGGCTCGCCCATCCTGCTATCAACCAAAGAAGGGCCCAAGGTGGTAGGCATAAACTTAGGCTCACTACGCTATGAACGCTATCAAATAAAAAAGAACCGCTACACTGGTAAAATCATAAGCCGCAAAAAACTCCGCCGAGGTGGCCGTGAAACCAACATGGCGGTACGCCCCCGCGCGTTTTTAGATGGGCTCGCCCGCTTTGAAAAAGAAACCTTGCTCAGCCAAATCGAAGACTTAAAAGAAATCCAGGCCCACTTAAAAACACTCAACCTTTATAAAGGCCCGATCGACGGCATTTTCGGCCCCCAAACCCGCAAAGCCATTTCACTCTATGAGCAAAAAAACAATCTGGCCCCACTAAAACTACCCACCCAAGAACTGCTAGTCCTACTAAAAAAACAAACCCAACATTTCGCCGAAACGTCCCCTTAATTTCCATGGTGAGATTTTTGCATTTTAAATTCACCTGTCAAGGGCGGTTACGCTTGTCTTGACCCTTGACAGGTGAATTTAAAATGCGAAAGTCTTACTATGGAAATTAAGGGGAAACGGAACCAGCCACAAAAACATCAAACAATAAAGCTAGCCAACACTTCATCATCAGTAATGTCCTGAAAGCCATAACCAAGCTGTTCCCACTTTTCATGCAGAACATCAAAGTTTTTCGCATCCTTTGTCTCTACCCCCATCAAGATAGAGCCAAAATTGCGCGCAGACTTTTTCATATATTCAAACCGGGCAATATCATCATCGGGCCCCAGAAGTTTTAACAATTCACGCAGCGCCCCAGGGCGTTGCGGCAAACGAATGAGATAATATTTTTTCAAACCAGCCGCTTTCAGCGCACGCTCTTTCACTTCAGGCAAGCGTTCAAAATCAAAATTACCTCCAGAGGCAACACAAACAACCGTTTGATCTTTTAAACGGTCCGCCAGCAGCCATCTAAGCGCATCAATCTCAAGCGCCCCAGCTGGTTCTAACACAATGCCTTCAATATTGAGCATTTCAATCATCGTTTCACACAAACGATCTTCAGGGATCAGCATCACATTTTCCGGGTCAACATGTTTTAACAACTCATAATTTAACGCCCCCATTTGCCCAACAGCGGCTCCATCAACAAAATTATTCACTCTGTCTAAGCAAACCCGTTCTTGGTTGATAAGACTTTCTTTAAAACTTGGTGCACCAGAAGGTTGTACATACAAAATTTGCGTTTGCGGGCTTAACTCTTGCACAATCTGGGTGACACCTGCAGCCAACCCGCCACCGCCAACCGGCAAAACCAACAAATCAATCGGGCGATCAATTTGCTCAAAAATCTCTAACCCCACCGTCGCTTGGCCTTCAATAATATCTGGATGGTCAAATGGGGGCACCATTAACGCGCTTGTGTCTTGCGCATACGCATTCGCTGCCTGGTAACAGTGATCGAAAAAGTCACCAACAATTTTGATCTCAACTTTGGAACCACCAAACACTTGCGTTTTTTGGATTTTTTGTTGCGGCGTCGTCACCGGCATAAAAATCACGCCCTTAACACCAAAATGCTGACAGGCATAAGCAAAGCCTTGCGCATGATTACCAGCAGAGGCGCACACAAACCCAGAACCGCCCTCGCCTGCTTCCAAAGCCTTACGAAAAAAATTAAACGCTCCGCGTATTTTATAACTACGCACAGTGGTTAAATCTTCACGTTTTAAATAAATGTTGGCCTCATAACGCTCTGACAAGAAAGCATTACGTTGCAAAGGCGTATAGGGAATCACACAGCGCTGCTCATTGGCAGCCTCTTGCACCCGTTTTAAAAGGTCAGTTTGAAAATGTTCTAATTTTTGGCCGTTATTCATAAACAAAAGTTTTTAAACACAAGACTTAAAATTAGCAAGAAGAATGAAAGAGCAAAGCAAAACACCCCCCTTAATCACCCGTTTTAAGCCCCAATAACGACGATTAGCCGCACTAAACCAACATTAACCAAGTTTGCCCTGTTTCCAAGTAAAGACAAAAAAATGAAAGAACGCCCTTGAAATTAAACACTGTTTATTTTATCTAAGTACAAATCTTAAAACCGAATAACTCACACAAATTAACTTGACGCAGCATCAAATAGCAGTTGACCTAATATCAAAGAACACACAAAGGGAAAATAAATGGCCCAGTCTCAATTTAATCTTTTAAAAACCAGACGCTTTCTGCCCCTGTTCATCACCCAAGCCCTTGGCGCTTTTAATGATAATGGCTTCAAAAACGCCCTTGTCATCCTTGTCACTTACCGCTTAGCTGAACAACAAGGATTAAACGCCCCGCTGTTTATCACCTTGGCAGCAGCCCTGTTTATTTTGCCCTTTTTCCTCTTTTCCGCAACAGCCGGCCAATTGGCTGACAAGTTTGAAAAAACCTATCTCATCCACCGCATAAAATTTGCTGAAATTTTACTGATGCTGCTGGCCATCGCTAGCTTTTACTTCCAATCCGTCCCCCTTGGCCTTGCTGTCCTGTTTTTACTCGGCACCCAATCCACCTTCTTTGGCCCGATTAAATACGGCATCTTACCCCAACATTTACAAGACGATGAACTGATCGGCGGCAACGGGCTCATTGAAACCGGTACCTTCTTATCCATATTACTCGGCACATTGTTTGGCGGTATTTTAATTATGATGGACAATGGCCTGTT
>JANQQH010000455.1 GCA_028285025.1 Hyphomicrobiaceae bacterium
AGGCTTTGGCTGCATTTTTGTGGCTTTGAAAGGCCAGTTCATCTTGATCTTCTCGTCCAATTTGCCACTGTTGGGCCATCAGTTCACAATGGCCGCCCATAGACAGGCCAGTGCGCGGCTCATTTGTGCTGGGTGGTTGCGGGGCCAGCTCACCGAAGGAAAAGCCTTTAAACACCGCTAATTTTTCTTTGAAACTTCTGGCCCGGCCTAGTTTGATCAGTCGCTGTGCAAAGCGGCGCTTAAACACAATTGGTGCATCACTGACTGTGTCTGAGCCCATGGCGATTGCGCTGTCTATTTGGCCAACAGAAATTTTGGCCGCGCTGCCCATTAGAGCTTGCAGGCTGGTGCCACAGGCTTGCATCATGGTGGTGGCCGGTGTGGCTGGGTTTAATTTAGACCCCACTACGGCTTCACGGGCAATGTTCCAGTCTTTGGCATGAGTAACCACCGCACCGCCGACAACTTCGCCGATCTCTTTGCCAGCTAAACCATATTTATTCACGAGCCCATCAAGCGCACAGCCCATAAGCGATAAGTTGGTTTCATCTTGAAAAGCGGTGTTAGAGCGGCAAAATGGCGTTCTTACCCCGCCCAAAATTGCCACAGGCCGACATGTTTGATTTGCCATATTTTTAAACTCCTATGTCCCTTGTCGAGTATGTCCCTTTTCAAGCGCTTTCTTTACTGTTTAAATAATTCAATGGGCCGCCGCGGAATGGGGCAAAGCCAGTGCCGAAGATAACCCCACCATCAATTAAGTCAGCACTTGGCACAATCTCTTCTTCTTGACATTTTTTGCACTCAGATAGGAGCGGGGCTAGTAACTCATCAGCTAGGGCAATAAGTTCTTGGCTGTCATAGTCTTCTTTGTTTTTGGTTGGCTTGCCATTTTCCCAAACGTAAAAACCCTGGCCGGTCTTTTTGCCCATATTGCCTTTGGCCACCAAGCGACCCAGTTCGCTTTTGTCAGGATCTGCCAGGCCTAAAATTTCAGCCACATGTTTGCAAATGTCCAAGCCGACCACATCTTGCAGTTCCATGGGACCCATGGGCATGCCAAAGTCGAGGGCTGCTTGATCTATCTTTTCAGCCGGCACGCCGTTTTCATATTGACGCACCGCTTCCATCATATACGGGGCCAGGACGCGATTGACCAAAAAGCCTTTATTGTCTTTGACGACCAATGGGTATTTTTTGATGGCCGTGACAAAGGCACAGCCCTTGTCCACCTCTTCTTGGCGGGACGTGTTTGATTTGATCACCTCGACCAAAGGCATTTGGGCAACTGGGTTGAAAAAGTGAATGCCAATTAGGCGGCCAGAGTCTTGCAATGGCTTGGAAATGTCTTCTAGCGCCAGAGACGAGGTGTTGCTGGCAAGCACAGCCCCCGGTTTGATTTGGTTTTCAAGATCTTTGAAAAGATTTTGCTTAACCTCTAGATTTTCAACAATGGCCTCAATAATGATATCGGCCCGTTTCACACCGCGCCCGTCTGGGTCAGCTTTCAGGCGCGCCACAGCGGCTTCAACAGCAAGTGGTTTTCTCAAGCGTTTTCTAAAGAGCTTTTTGGCCGTTTTTTGGGCGCGGGCAATTTGTTCTTCAGACATATCTTGCAAGGTTACGTCCATGCCGCAAACCACGCACCAGGCAGCGATGTCGCCGCCCATGGTTCCAGCGCCAATAATGTGAGCGCGAAGCGGCTTATATCCGGTTTTCTTTGGCGCTAAGCCCTTCATTTCC
>JANQQH010000476.1 GCA_028285025.1 Hyphomicrobiaceae bacterium
TTGCTGCGCCAACATGTTCGGGCAAAAACACGGCATTTTGTTCTGCCTGGCTTTCCGCTTGAAAAGGGGCAAGGGCTTTGGTTTGCTGAAGGAAGATTACCCTCATTTAAGCGGCGCACCATTCGCCATTTGATTGACACCACGGGCGGGCAAAGCGGTTCTCCTATTATTGCCATTGGACGCGATCCAAAAACGTTTAAAAAAATCGCAATTGCTTTTGGTGTGCACTCAAAAGCGGCTGACTTTGGGCGCAACTTTAATGTTGCGCGGCGGTTTGATAAAGAATTTTTGCTCGATATAGCCGACTGGAAACGTGAGCGGTTGGCTTTACAATAAATTTATTCTTTGTTCTTTATGCGATATTCATGTGCCTTATACGTCCCCAAAATCCGCACTTGGGATGAAAAGAACCCCAACTCTTCTAGCGCCAATTGCACTGGGCGATCGTTTGGGTGGCCTTCAATATCAGCGTAAAACATGGTGGCATTGAAGGTGCCTTCTAGCTGGTAGCTTTCTAGTTTGGTCATGTTTACCCCATTGGTGGCAAAGCCGCCAAGGGCTTTGTAAAGCGCGGCGGGCACGTTGCGCACACGGAAAATAAAAGACGTCATCACTGGGCCCTCTTCGGGCAAGGCGTCATCTGGCTCGTTGGCCAGAATTAAAAAGCGGGTGGTGTTATGGGTTTCATCTTCAATATCTTGCTTGATGATGGTTAGTTCATGAATTTGGGCTGCCAAATGAGACGCGATGGCCGCTTGGCTTTTGTCGTTCTGCTCTTTGATCATGCGGGCAGAGCCGGCTGTGTCAGCTTCGGGAATGGGGGTTAGATCTAATTCACGGATGGTTTTGCGGCATTGGCCCAACGCCATGGTGTGGCTGTGCACGGTTTTTAAGTCTTCCAACTTTGCTCCTTCTAGGGCCAATAGCTGGTGCCGTACGCGTTCGAAATGCTCACCGATCACATAAAGGTCTGAATTGGGCAAGAGATGGTGAATATCCGCCACACGGCCAGCGACGGAGTTTTCGATCGGGATCATGGCCAGGTCAACTTTTCCCTGTTCAACAGCTGCAAAGGCAGATTCAAAAGTGTGAGCGGGAATGGCCTCAGCATCAGGGTAGGCATCAAGGCAAGCCAGATGAGAATTGGCCCCCGGCTCGCCTTGGTAAATGATTTTTGCAACGGTCATATTTTAAGTTTTACCTTCTCGTGGCTAGAGTGTGCCTTAACTTCCATGGTGCAAGGCTTCTTAAGATAGGATCTTTCTTGCTTTTTCTAAATCTTCCTTAGTATCGACCCCAAGAGGGTGAGTTTCCACAATTGCGGCGTCTATGCGCAGGCCCGCTTCTAGGGCGCGTAATTGTTCTAGTTTTTCGCGCTGCTCTAAATAAGAGGGAGGTAAGGCGATAAAAGTTTCCAGGCTTTGCCTCTTATAACCATAGATGCCAATGTGATGATAAAGTGGCCCCTGCCCTGTCGGTGCTGTCGCCCGTGTGAAATAAAGCGCCCGCTGGCGAGTGACGTTTATCGGGCTGCCAATGACTTTAACGATGTTGGGGTTGGTTTTCTCTGCCTCGTCTTGAATTTCAACCGCTAAAGTTGAGATATCAACCTCTTCTTCTTTTAATAGATCTGCGCATGCGATGATGAGAGATGGATCAAGGGTCGGCAAATCACCTTGTAAGTTTATGATGTTTTTATACTTTTTCTCTTTATCATAAACTGTCAAGGCTTCATAGATGCGGTCAGACCCGCTGGCATGATCCGTTCTGGTCATAATTGCCTGGCCATCAACACTTACTATGGCTTGTTTTATCTCTTGATCATCGGTTGCAATCACAACGGGGCCAAGGTCTGCCTCTATTGCGCGGCGCCAAACGTGCACGATCATTGGCTCACCAGCAATGTCTTTTAAGGGCTTGCCAGGCAGGCGAGATGCGGCCATGCGTGCAGGAATAATGATTAAATTTTCACCAGCTTGTTTGCCCATCAGGGCTAAACTCCTTTATTATTATTTATGTGACAAAAAGACCTTACGTTTTCTCTGTGGCGTTTCAGCCTATTATTGGGTCAAGGTAATGCTGTAAGTCTCTGTTTAAGCATTTTATTTTCCCAAAATCGGCAGTCACTTTTGGGTTAGACGCTATATTTTGCCTTTAATCATCTCATAGCAAGCTTGATAAAGGCGTTAATTGCCTTTAAAGACTTGACTAAAAGACATGATTAATTTGCACAACATTGAGATATGATCAATCTTTAGATTGCGTTTGGAACAGAACTTTTAAGGGAACTCGTTAGAAATGGATGCATTTGAACTGAATAAAATCATTGGCTGGGTGTTGGCTGCTTTGTTGGTGATATTTGGTGCGCGCACTTTTATGGACATTTATAATGGTGGGCATGGGGATAATAAGGGGGAGAAAGCAGCCTATATCATTGAGGTTGAAGATTCAGCACCAAAAGCTGATAAAAGCGAAAAGAAAAAAGTTGAAAGCGTTGACATTAAAACCTTACTTGCAAGCGCCAATGCGGAAAGCGGGGAAAAGGTTGCTAAAAAATGCAAGGCTTGTCATACATTTGAAAAGGGCGGAAAAAATAAAGCTGGCCCTGCCCTTTATGGCATCGTTAACCGAAACTTGGGCACGGTAGAGGGATATTCATATTCGGATGCGCTTAAGGCAAAGGGTGGTGCTTGGGACTATGATGCGCTCATAGGCTTTTTAAAGGCCCCAAAGACATATATACCAGGCACAATAATGTCCTTCAGCGGCGTTCGTAATGATCAAAAGTTGGCTGATCTTATTGTCTATTTGCGCAGCCTTAGCGATAACCCGGCTGAGTTGCCTTAGTTTTGTCTCACGGGCGAAGTTTTGCCTCTGGCAAAACAAGCCCTGCGACGGCGCGGCGCTAAGCGCCGGGCGCCGCTGGCGCGGGACGCCATGGGCGCTCGCTAAAGCTCGCTTCCTTCTTTCGTGATGTTCGTTTTTAAATTGTTTGTCTCACGGGCGATGTTTTGCCTCTGGCAAAACAAGCCCCTGCGGCGGCGCGGCGCTGAGCTCCTTCTTACGTGAAGCTTTTTTTGATTTTGCTTGGTAATAGATCAAAGCTTGTGGGTCGCAGAAAAATTACAGCTTGCTTCTTCCTATTTTTATCATTGCATTACCAAAATTAATATTAAACCTTGCCAAAAGCCCTATTTTCGGCAAGGTTTTTTTGTGTTCTCGTTGGCATAACTTATAAATTTATTATAATTTTGGTTTTTCACTGTTTTGACTGATATAAATTGATATGTCTTTGAAGCTTTAAAAAATAAAATCATAAGGTTAAACGCTTTGAAAAAAATCCCCCCTTTGCTTGTCGCTTTTATGTGCTCTACTTTTCTTCATCTTACGGTCCCCTCATTTGCTCAAGACGAGCCCAGTGAGATGGTAAAGCATAAAGCGCTTTCTTTAACAGGTTCACCCAAATATGGTCCTGATACGACGCATTTTGATTATGTTAATCCGCAAGCACCCAAGGGTGGCACAATGCGGCTTTCTGCCATAGGTACATTTGATAGTTTTAATCCTTTTACCATTAAAGGAAATCCAGCTTATGCAGTATACCTTACATATGATCGGCTGATGGTTGATAGTTATGATGAAGGCTCAACACAATATTGCCATGTCTGTGAATGGGTTTCTTATCCAGAAGACTTTTCTTCTGTCACCTTCAAATTGCGCGAGGGACCAAAATTTCATGATGGAGAGCCGATTAAGGTTGAAGATGTGATCTTTTCCATGGAGGCGATTAAAAAAGCCAATCCACGCTATAAGCAATATTATAAAAATGTAAGCCGGGCTGAAAAAACCGGTGAGAGCGAAGTGACATTTTATTTTGATGTCAAAAATAACAGGGAACTGCCTGTGATTGTTGGTCAACTTTTTATCATGCCCAAACATTATTGGGAGGGGCAAAACAAAAAGGGTGAGCCGCGTGATGTAAGCAAAACAACGCTTGAGCCCCCTCTTAGCTCCGGACCATATAAAGTTGGTGCCTTTAAAGCTGGCCAGACCTTAAACTTAGTGCGCGTTGACGATTATTGGGGTAAAGACCTGTTCACCATGGTTGGGCAGAATAATTTTGATACGCTGCAATATGAATATTTTCGCGATAGCTCTGTCGCTTTCGAGGCGTTTAAGGCTGACACGTTTGATTTTTACCGGGAAAACTCTTCCATTAATTGGGCCCGCAATTATGGCTTCAAAGCTGTGAAAGATGGGCGTGTGCTTAAGAGGGATGATATTGTCTTGAAAAACCCGCAAGGCATGCAGGGGTTTGTGTTTAATACCCGGCGCGATAAATTTAAAGATGTGCGGGTGCGCGAAGCTCTTTCACGGGCCTTTAATTTTGAATGGGCTGGTAAAAATCTGTTTTATAATCAATATAAGCGCACAACCAGCTATTTTGAAAATTCTGAACTTGCCAGTTCTGGGAGCCCAAGTGCTGATGAACTGGCATTGCTAACTCCTTTAAAAGATAACATTCCAGCCAAAGCGTTAACTGAGACGTTTGCCTCGTTTAAGCATGAGGGCAGTCAGGGAACGCGCAAACAACTCAGAGCGGCCAGGGCCTTACTAAAAGAAGCCGGTTGGACGATTGTAAAAGAACCTGTGGAAGATAAGGATTGCGGTTTCTTTTGCAAGCTTATGATTTCTGTCGGTTTGCAATCAAAAAAACAGGCCAATATTTTGCGCAACAAGCAGGGCCAGGCAATGGAAATTGAATTTTTAATCGTTGCTCCTGCCTTTCAAAGGGTGCTGCAAGCTTATATAAACAATCTCAAACAGCTTGGTGTGCAAGCGTCTATTCGACTGGTTGACGCGCCGCAATATATAAAACGGCTGGAAGTTTTTGATTTTGATATGGTGATTGCTTCTTTTGGCCAATCAGAAAGCCCTGGCAATGAGCAGCGGTTTTATTGGGGTTCAAGTGCGGCTGACACGCCTGGCAGCCGCAATTATGCTGGAATTAAAAACAAGGCGATCGACAGCCTTATAGACACCATTATTTTTGCCAAAAACCGCCAAGAGCTTGTCACCGCCACGCGCGCCCTCGATCGGGTGTTGTTGTTTAATCATTATGTTGTTCCCAACTGGCATACTGCTTATGAACGCCTTGCCTATTGGGATCGATTTGCTCAACCAAAAGTTCAGGCCTCGCGCGCGATTGGGGCAACGACCACGTGGTGGTATGACGCGGAAAAAGCTAAAAAGATCGCGGCTGGTGGCAAGATGGAGAAATAACTGCCAAAGCCCCTCATGAAAGTTAAAGCAAACTGTAGGCAAGAAATGAGAGACATTCGTATGAGACAGGCCTTTGGTGTTTATTGGGTTGTTTTAGTACTCTTTAGCCTGCCGGCTTGTGCTATTGCTGGCGAGCGGCGCCACGGGCTTTCCACGTTTGGCGATTTAAAATACCCGGCTGACTTTACTCATTTTGACTATGCCAACCCGGACGCACCTAAGGGCGGCAGGCTGTCTATGATTGGTACCGAAGGGCGTATCACCTTTGACAGCTTTAATTATTACATTCGCAAGGGTGACCCAGCGCAAGGGTTGCCCTATTTGTTTGATAGTTTGATGGTGCGCGCCTTTGATGAGCCAGATGCGCTTTATGGGTTGGTAGCCAAAGAGGCTGAACTGCATGACGATAAAATGGGCGTGACCTTTTATTTACGCCCAGAGGCCCAGTTTTCTGATGGCACAGCACTGACTGCCAAGGACGTTGTGTTTTCCATTGAAACCATGAAAACCAAAGCCAGCCCGCTTTATCGGTTAAGTTTGCGTGATGTTGAGGTGGTTGAGGAAATTGACCCGTTAACTGTGCGCTTTCGCTTTAAAGGCAATCAAACCCGGGACTTGCCCCAGAGGGTGGCTGAAATGCCAATTTTTTCAAAAGCGTATTATAAAACCCTGCCGTTTGAAAAAGGCACGCTTGTTCCCCCTGTTGGTTCTGGGCCTTATCAAATTGGCGCTTTTAAGCCTGGGCGGTTTGTCACTTATGAGCGCCGGGATGATTATTGGGCCAAGGACTTGGCCGTTAATAAGGGGCGGTATAATTTTGATGAGTTGCGCTATGAATATTTTAAAGATCGGGCTGCTGAATTTGAGGCTTTAAAGGCTGGTGTGTTTGATCTTAGAGAGGAGTTTACCTCTAAGGATTGGGCGACAAAATATGATTTTGATGCGGTGAAAAAGAAGCGTGTTATCCCTGCCACTTTGCCAGATGACCGGCCTGGCGGCACACAAGGATTTTTCATCAACACGCGTAGGGATAAATTTAAAGATCCACGCGTGCGCCAAGCTCTTGGGCTCACCTTTGATTTTGAATGGACCAATAAAAATTTATTTTATGGGCTTTATAAACGTACTGCGGGTTTTTTTGAAAACTCCAACATGAAAGCGGTGGGCCCGCCAAGTGAAGAAGAGTTGGCCTTGCTTGCCCCTTTTAAAGATCAACTGCCTGCCAGTGTTTTTGAACCTGTTGCATTGCCGCCTAAAAGCAATGGCTCTGGGCAAGACCGGCGTTTATTGATCAAAGCCCGCAAGCTATTAACTGCAGCTGGTTGGACGATTGTGAAAGAGCCCGTGGAAGATAAAGACTGTGGTTGGTTTTGTAAGGTGATGATTTCCATTGGGTTAAAATCTAAAAAACAGGCCAACGTTTTGCGCAACAAGCAAGGTCAGGCATTGGAAATTGAATTTTTAACCTTTAGCCCGACCTTTTCTCGCATCATATTGCCGATGATTAGGAACATGAAAACCATTGGCATTCAGGCAAGTTTGCGGGTTGTTGATCCGGCTCAATATCAAGAGCGGCTAAAAAGCTTTGATTTTGACATTACCACCCAGCGCTACATTATGCGCCTCACCCCGGGGGTGGAATTGTGGAATATGTTTGGCTCGCGCGCCGCTGACGCGCAGGCTAGTTATAATCTGGCAGGTATTAAAAATCCGGTTGTTGATCGCTTGATTGAAAAGGTAATCGGCGCCCAATCGCGCCAAGAGCTGATCACTGCTTGCCGCGCGCTTGACCGCGTTTTGCGGGCTAATTTTTATTGGGTGCCACATTGGTATAAGGCCTCTCATAATGTGGCGTACTGGAATAAGTTTGGTAAGCCTCAGGTTAAGCCTAAATATGATCGGGGGATCATTGAATACTGGTGGTATGATCATGAAAAGGCTTCGAAACTGTAGATGAAAATTCAAAGCCCTATTCCTGTTTTTCGCAGTTTTGACGAACAAACAGCCAAGACATTTTATGTTGCGTTTCTTGGTTTTAAAGTTGATTGGGAACATCGATTTGAGGCTGATTTTCCACTTTATATGCAGGTTAGCCGCGATGATTTGATTTTACACCTGTCTGAACATCATGGAGATACAACGCCGGGCTCTTCTTTGCGGGTTGAAGTTTCAGATATTGATGCTTATAGGGAAGAATTAGCTGGGAAAGTATACAAATATGCCAATCCAGACATTGAAAACCAACCTTGGGGAACCAGAGACATGATGGTAACCGACCCTTTTGGCAATAAACTGATTTTTTACTCTGATTTGGAACAAAACACTTAATATTACACTGCTAAAGCCTTTGGCTGTTGGGCAAATGCGTGTTAAAGCCCTTAGTAGATAGAAATTGATAAATTCTTTAGGAGCTTATCCTTTTTATGACCGCCTATATTATCAGACGGCTTTTGCTCATTTTTCCCACTTTGCTTGGGATTATGGCTGTTACTTTTGTTATTATTCAATTTGCCCCGGGGGGGCCGGTTGAACAGGTGATTGCTCAACTCACTGGCACTGATGTTGACCCATCGAGCCGTGTGGGTGGGGGGCAAAGCGGGGATTTTGGCAATACCAATCCTGGCGCGAATATGGGGGTTGATGCCTCTCAAGTCACCTCAAAATATCGCGGGGCGCAAGGGTTAGACCCGGAGCTTATAGAAGAAATTGAAAAACAATTTGGTTTTGACAAGCCGCCGCTTGAGCGTTTTTTGTTGATGATATGGAACTATCTGCGGTTTGATTTTGGCGATAGTTATTTTAAAGACCGACCAGTTATTGATCTCATCTTGGAAACCATACCTGTCTCGCTGTCTTTAGGGCTGTGGGTAACATTGCTGTCTTATGGCATTTCTATTCCGCTTGGCATTCGCAAGGCGGTGAGCGATGGCTCACGTTTTGATTTGTGGACCAGTGCGGTGATTATTGTTGGTTATGCGATCCCTGGGTTTTTGCTGGGCGTGTTGTTAATTGTGTTGTTTGCTAGTGATAACTTTTTAAATATCTTTCCGTTACGCGGCCTTGTCTCCAGCAATTTTGAAGAGCTGTCTTGGTGGGAGAAAATTCTGGATTATTTTTGGCACCTGACCTTGCCGATTATTGCCATGGCCGTTTCGGCTTTTGCCACTATGACCTTTTTGACCAAGAACTCGTTTTTGGATGAGATTAAAAAACAATATGTCATCACCGCGCGCGCCAAAGGCGTTTCTGAAAGTGCGGTTCTTTATGGCCATGTGTTTCGTAACGCGATGTTGATTATTATTGCTGGCTTTCCAGCGGCGATATTGAGCGTATTTTTCACCGGCTCGATTTTGATTGAAACTTTGTTTTCAATCGAAGGGCTTGGGCTTTTGTCTTTTGATGCGATTTTTAAACGAGATTATCCGATTGTGTTTGCCACGCTTTATATTTTTTCGTTGATGGGCATGATTGTTAATCTGATTTCAGATATCACCTATTCCATTGTTGATCCGCGGATTGACTTTGAAAGCCGGGAGGTCTGATCAATGGAAGCCAAGATGCCCTCCTCACCGATTAAATCTGTTTTAGGTTATATCTGGGCCCCGTTTGCTTGGATTTTCAGAAAGATCTTTTTTTGGCGTGGGGACCTTAGCCCGATTAATGAGCGCCGCTTGGCAAATTTTAGAGCCAATAAGCGCGGGCTTTGGAGCTTGGTGGTTTTTGCCATTTTGTTTTTCCTTACCCTGTTTGCTGAATTGATTGCCAACAACAAACCTTTGGTGGTGCAATATCAAGGGTCTTATTATTTCCCCGTTTTTAAATTTTACCCTGAGACCACTTTTGGTGGTGAGTTTGAAACGCAGGCTGTTTATCGCCGCCACGATGTGGCGTGCCTTATTCGCACGGGCGGTAATGAGGCATGTTATGACGACCCCAATGTTGCGCTTGACGAGGGCCAACGGGCTGGCTGGATGTTATGGCCGCTTATTCGTTATTCTTATTCAACGGTGAATGATTATATACCGACCGCTGCGCCTTCTGCCCCCTGGTGGACGTTTGATCGGGCTGAGCTTTGCAAGCCTTATGAAAAAGGGATTGATGATATTAACTGTACGCTGGGTAATTTTCACTGGCTTGGCACGGACGATCATGGGCGCGATGTGTTGGCCCGGGTGTTTTATGGCTTTCGTATCTCAGTGTTGTTTGGGCTTATCTTAACGCTCATCTCTTCTGTTGTTGGCATTGCCGCTGGCGGCGTGCAGGGGTATTTTGGTGGTTGGGTGGATTTGTTTTTCCAACGGTTTATTGAGCTTTGGACTTCTATTCCGCAATTGTTTGTTTTGTTGATTGTTTCCGCTACGCTTATTCCTGGGTTTTGGACCTTGTTGGGGATTATGTTGATCTTTAGCTGGGTATCTTTGGTGGGTGTGGTCAGGGCTGAGTTTTTACGCGCACGCAATTTTGAATATGTAAAGGCGGCCCGCTCTTTGGGGCTTGGCGATGTGAAGATTATGTACCGTCATGTGTTGCCTAATGCGATGGTGGCCACCATTACCATGCTGCCTTTCCTTGTCTCTGGGGCTGTGACCACCCTTACCTCTTTGGATTTTCTTGGCCTTGGCTTACCGCCTGGCTCGCCCTCGCTTGGTGAACTTGTGAAACAAGGCAAGGAAAATATTGAGGCGCCTTGGCTGGCGCTCACGGCCTTTATTGTGATTTCGCTCATGCTTAGCCTGTTGATATTCATTGGTGAGGCGGTGCGAGACGCCTTTGACCCACGCAAGACGTTTAAGTGAGGCGTTTGAATTATGACCCAAGATGAAAGCCTAATTGGTGTTGAAAATCTTTCAGTTGCTTTTGCCTCTGGCGGCAACGTTGAAACTGTTGTGCATGGCATCAACTTTAACATTAAGCGCGGGGAAACTGTGGCGCTTGTGGGCGAGAGTGGCTCTGGCAAGACGGTTTCTGCTTTGTCTATTTTAGGGCTTTTGCCAGGGTCGGCTTCTCACCCTTCAGGCAAGATCTTTTATCAGGGGCCCGATAAAAAGCGCTATGACATGCTCACCCTTTCTGAAGATGAACTGCGCCAGTTTCGCGGTGATCATATCTCGATGATTTTTCAAGAGCCGATGACCTCGCTTAATCCGCTTCATTCGATTGAAAAGCAAGTGGGCGAGGTTTTGCGTGTGCACCGCGGCATGGATGGGGAACCGTTACAAGCCCGCGTGATCGAGTTATTGGAAAAAGTGGGCATTGCCAATGCCAGGGATCGTTTAAAAGCCTATCCGCATGAACTTTCTGGTGGCCAGCGCCAGCGGGTGATGATTGCTATGGCTTTAGCGTGTGAACCGGATCTTTTGATTGCCGATGAGCCAACGACTGCGCTTGATGTGACCATTCAAGCACAAATTTTAGAATTGCTGAATGAGCTGAAACGCGAATTCAATATGGCGCTTTTGCTTATCACCCATGATCTTGGCATTGTGCGCAAAATGGCGGACGAGATTTGTGTTATGAATCAGGGAAACATTGTTGAGCAAGGGGATGCCAAAGCGATCTTTGACAACCCTCAAGATGATTACACCAAACATCTGTTGTCTGCCGAGCCTAAAGGAGACCCGCCGGTTCAAGATTTGTCTGCACCGATTATTATGGAAACTGACAATTTAAAAGTGTGGTTTCCGATTAAAGCGGGGGTACTACGGCGCACGGTGGATTATGTCAAGGCGGTTGATGGTATTTCTTTGCAAGTGCGTGAAGGGCAGACAGTGGGTGTGGTTGGCGAGAGTGGTTCGGGCAAAACAACGCTTGGGCTGGCTTTGATCCGCCTGATTTCTTCTGACGGACCAATTGTGTATTTGGGGCAAAATATTGAAGATTTAAATTCAAAAGACATGCGCCCCTTGCGACGCGATTTGCAAATTGTTTTCCAAGATCCTTATGGCTCGCTGAGCCCGCGCATGTGTATTGGTGAGATTATTGGCGAAGGGTTGGAGATCCAGCAACCAGAATTAACTTATGAAGAACGCCGCCAACGGGTGTCTGACGCGCTTGAAGAGGTTGGACTGGATCCAGCTAGCCAAGATCGCTACCCGCATGAATTTTCTGGTGGTCAGCGCCAGCGCATTGCGATTGCCAGAGCCATGGTTTTAGAGCCTAAATTTATCATGCTGGATGAACCGACCAGTGCGCTTGATATGTCTGTGCAAGCGCAGATTGTTGATTTGCTGCGCGACCTGCAAGCGAAAAGAAAGTTGGCGTTTTTGTTTATCTCTCATGATTTGAAAGTGGTGCGTGCGCTTTCTAACCATGTGATTGTGATACAAAATGGCAAGGTGGTGGAAGAAGGGGCTGGCACGCAGATCTTTGAAGCGCCGCAAACAGAGTATACCAAAGCGCTGCTCGCCTCTGCGTTTGATTTAGAAGTGCGTCATGGTGCGGCTATTTCTGAATGATTAATTACAAGGAACTTAGCCCGTGCCTTAATTTCCGTGTTGAGGCACTCTCTAGGCTCGATAAAAAAATGAATGATAAAACCTATGATCAGACACAATCTGATCCTGATTTTTTAAATGAACAGGAACCGTTTGACTTGTTTCAAAAATGGTTGAAACGGGCAGAAGAAACTGAGCCCAATGACCCCAATGCTATGTCGCTGGCAACGGTTGATGAGGATGGGTTGCCGAATGTGCGCATGGTGTTGTTGAAAGGCTTTGATGCCCAAGGGTTTGTTTTTTACACCAATCTGGAAAGTGCTAAGGGCCAAGAATTACTCGCCAATCCTAAAGCGGCGTTGTGTTTCCATTGGAAAAGTTTGCGCCGTCAAATTCGCGTGCGTGGGCCTTTGACCCAAGTGAGTGCAGCCGAAGCAGATGAGTATTATCATTCGCGCCCGCGCGGCAGCCAAATTGGCGCCTGGGCATCGAAACAATCGCGCCCGCTTAAGGGACGGTTTGCGCTGGAGGCAAGCGTGGCAAAATTAGGGGTCAAATATGGGGTGGGCACCATTCCGCGGCCTGAGCACTGGTCTGGTTTTCGTCTGGCGCCGTTAGAAATTGAGTTTTGGCATGACAGGCCATTTCGGTTGCATGACAGGTTGCAATTTAAGCGTGATCAATTAGATCTGCCTTTTGAGCGGGCCCAACTTTACCCATAATTTTTCAAAAGTTATGTGATTTAAGCTTAGAGATCTATGGTGCAACTTGTATGGTTACTATAATCTCTTATAAAATTTTTTTGAGTTTTACTTTTAAGTTGTTTTTATCATGATAAATCGGCAGACTTTTCGACAATCCAGGCTTGCGGACTGGGGCTTTCGGTTAAGCGTTGTTAGCGCTCATATTGTTGTTTTTACTGTTATTTTTCACCGTTTTGCCGGGCAGTCTACGGCTGTTGCGCTTAATTTGCTGCAAATTGGGTTTGTGGGGGCTTTTGTTGCCCTTATCATTTCGCTAATCGGTGCTGTGCAAATTTGGAATAAGTTGTTAAGCGGTTTTGGCAAGGCGGTTTTTGGGGTGTTCTTAAGTTTGCTGGTGTTGGCCTGGCCGCTTTCGCAGTTGCCGCGCTATTTAATCTCTCCGCCTATTTATGATGTTTCCACAGATCTAACCTCTCCGCCGCCTTTTCAAATGCTGTTGTCTAACCGTGAATTTGGTAGCAATGCAACCGATTTTGTTGAGCAAGCAACTTTTGCAGAAGATGTGCGCCCTTTGCGCATTAAGAAATCTGGACAAGATGCTTATGATTTGGTGCGCCAATTGGTGTTGAAACGAAAATGGGAATTGGTTGGTGTAAAGCCCTTAGGTAAAAATAATAAAGTGGGATACATTGAGGCGGTTGACTATTCTTATATTTTGGCTGTTCCGGATGATATTGTACTGCGCATCACAGCTAAGGGAAAGGAAACCATCTTGGATATGCGCTCAGCTTCTCGGTATGGCTCTTTTGATTTGGGGCGAAATCAAAAACGTATTCAGGATTTTTTTAACGACTTAATCTCTCAAAATACTGATATTGATTTGGTGGCAAAAAAGAAAAGCAGCCCGTAATAAACAAAGCATCAATGGGATCGCTTGTTTGTTTGCCAAGCTTTAAACCTGGCTTGAAAATTTCACATCAAGAGCAACTGGTTGTTTGGATACTGAAATCAAGCCTTGTTCCATCAAATGTTCTGCATGGGCCAGAATTGATAACGAGGCAGCTGGTAAAAAGTCTGCTTCAACGCCTGGATACATTAAGGGGAGCAATTCGTCTATGCTCGTTTTGCCCGCCTGGATATGGTCAAGAATTGCGGTTTCGCGCCATTTTCTGTGCATGAGGTAGGCTTTGATCAACCGGTCTGGGCTACGAGCTTGACCGCCATGGCCCGGCAACAATCGTTCAAACCCTTGACCCAAAACTTTCTTTAATGAGGCCAAGTAGTCGGACATGCGCCCCTCTGGTGGGATGATCACGGATGTGTTCCAGGCCATAATATGATCACCAGTAAATAGAACTGGTTCATTTAAATGGGCAAAGGAAAGATGGTCTGGGGCATGGCCCGGTGTATGGATGGCTTTTAGAGCCCAATTGTTCCCTTTTATGATATCGCCATCTTGAAGCTCTTCGTCTGGTTTGAAGGATAAATCAACAAAGCCGTTGTCTAGCGGTTTATCTGATTTGCGGCGTGAACCGCGGTTTTCAGTTATTGCCGCATGAGCGTATACTGTGGCCCCTGTTTTTGCTTTTAAATCAGGAATGAGGCTTGAGTGATCTTTATGGGTGTGAGTAAGAAAGATATGAGTAAGGGTTTCACCCTTAAGAGCTTTTAAAATGGCTTGCAAGTGCTGCTCATTGTCAGGGCCAGGATCAATTAGGGCGACCCGACCTGAGCCGACGATATAGGTGTTGGTGCCCTTGCTCGTCAAAGGGCCGGCATTGGGTGCAACTATGCGGCGAACGCCAGGCCAGATTTCTCTTGGTTCTCCATAGGTAAATATCATTTCCATGTGAAAGGGAATTTTAGATGCTGTTTGTGAGGTCATAAGCTGTTTGTTGGCTCTTCTTGCTATATTAAGATTGCTTACCCCCAAGTTTATGCAATCAAGCTTCAGAAAGCTATTTTTCTTGTTATGAAAACTTTATTATTATGTCTATGGGCACTGGTTAGGTTCTGTTGACAAATGGCATGACTAAAGAATTTGGGATATTTTTGGCTACAATTTGATCAGATATTCTTGAAATATGCCTGTATTTTCAAGCCTTTCAAACGCACTCAGAGAGACGTTATATAGCGCAGAACGCATAAGATTAATCGGTCCTGAGCCTAGGTACAAGTATGACGATCAGACTGATGGACTTCATTCATGAGATGGTGTCACTAAGCCAAATTATGAACTTGGGCCAAAAACGGCTCGCACAAAAGCCAAAATTTAGCAATTTAATTACTCAGCGAAATATTTATGGATTACTTCGCAGCGGTGTGCAGGAGCTGGGAAATGGTACCGCCTCCCTGAATTGAACAG
>JANQQH010000484.1 GCA_028285025.1 Hyphomicrobiaceae bacterium
GATATTGGCGCCGATCCAGATTTTCCAACCTTAAGTGCCCGCGATGCAAAAGCAGTGCGTGAGTTTGATGAGCTGGCAGGCTGAAAATAAGGCAGACCCATTTTGGGCAAAGTGAGGGAAAAACTGATGAGTGCAGGACCTTATGTTCGCTTTGCCAGCCTGGTGGCAGCTATTATTTTTATTGCTGATCAACTGTCTAAATATTGGATTGTGCAGCTTTTTTGGCCGGCAAGAGGGTGCGACCCGTTTAATAATACACGGCTTATTGAATGCCGAGCAGAAATTTTGCCGTTTATGGATTTTACCATGACGTGGAATCCCGGCATTTCTTTTGGGCTGTTGCCCCAAGACAGCGATTTGGGCCGTTGGCTGTTAACATTGTTTTCTATTGTTGCCGCCATTGGCTTTTTTATCTGGTTGTGGCGGGTTGAACAACGTTTTTTGGCCCTTGCGATTGGGTTAATCATTGGCGGGGCGTTGGGAAATGCCGTTGACAGAGCTGTTTATGGGGCCGTTGCTGACTTTATGTCTTTGCATGGGTTCGGCTTTTATTGGTATATTTTTAACGTTGCGGATGTGGCAATAGTTGCAGGCGCCGCCGGACTCTTGTATGAAATGGTAATCAGACCCACAAAATCGCCTTAAATTTTGACTAATTATTAATCTTTTGGGTCTTTTAGATCTTTATTTACAGGGCTGAACCATGCTGAATTTGCACAAATTTGCACTTGTTGCTGTTTTTTTAACTTTGATGAGCGGGTGTTCTGCAAGTGACATTCAATTTGAAGGTAAAATTTTTGATGCAATAGGTGTAGCTGATGCTCTGAGTAGCCGGCCTGAACCAAAAGTTAAAGCCCGCGCGCCAATAATTATGCCCCCTGATGCTAAGTTACCAGAGCCAGGAAAAAGAGTTGTTGCAAAACATGATGAAAATCAATGGCCAGATGACCCTGATGAACGCGCGCGCAAAAAAATTGCTGATGCCGAATTAGAGCGCAAAAAATATTGTGAAGGGCCGGGATTAAATGAATCGCATCCGGGCTATGACGCGGAAAAGGCGGTGGAATGTGGTTTGTTATCCAAGGCTCTCAATAATAGTTTTGGTCGCTCAGAAGAAAAAATACAACCTTAAATAAAGGTCGATCGATTTTAAAATTTCTTATCGGCAAATTACACATTCTTTATTATCTTTTGCATCTCAAACATCTATAGTCGTTATGTATTAATCAATGGAATATGAAACTTATGAAATCAAGCTGGAAAGGATTATGCCAAGGTTTCTTTTTTTGCTTGGCAATAACAATGATGGATGCAGTTTTAAAAACTGAAACAGTAGAGGCCAAACAAGGCCCGGATGTATCTTACTTTAAACTTGAAAACGGCCTAGACGTGGTTGTTATACCTGACCGGCGTGCGCCCGTGGTTACCCATATGGTTTGGTACCGGGTTGGGGCTGCTGATGAGCCCCCTGGGGTCTCTGGTATTGCTCACTTTCTTGAACAT
>JANQQH010000496.1 GCA_028285025.1 Hyphomicrobiaceae bacterium
TGATCAAGACCTGTTTTGTCAGCTGCAAGGCGTGCAATTTCTTGTAAGACATGTTTTTTGCTTTTTGCTTTTAATGAAGGAAAAACTTCATCTGCTGTCAACAAATCACCCAAATCCATATGCTTGCCTTCCCTTAACTTAAATCAGAGAGTTCATAAATCAAAACCAAAAAACAGCCTATGAAAACTCCAGCTGTTTATTTACTCAAAAACGTTGCCAATCCATAAAAGGGGTAATTGACGAATTTATGTCATTTCAAGCATTCGTGCTTTTAAAAAATGTTTCACGAATGCTTTGCACCCTTTATAAAATGTTGTGATAGAGTGTCCCTTTATCATGAAACGCCCCGTGAAAAAAAAGCCGGGAATCACAATTTTTCAGCGCGTTTTCAAACTTGGCGAAGCCGGACTATACTTGATTAGGACGGATCAATCCAGCCTATATTTCCATCATTGCGGCGGTATACAATATTAATGCGCCCATGGCTAGCATTTCGAAAGACCAAAACCGAACTTTCTGATAAATCCATATGCATAACCGCGTCACTTACAGCAAATTCATTAATATTTGTTTCATTTTCAGCAATAATAATCGGGGTATCATCTTCAGGTTCCTGATCTTCTACATGCTGTTGAATGACATAGTCTAACGCTGGCGTAGTTTCTTTATAATCGCCAGAATGATGCCTTTGATGGTGATTTTTGAGCCGTCTTTTGTAACGCCGCAACCGTTTTTCTAGCCGTTCAAGCGCGGCATCGGCACTAGCGTATACATCGTGAGATTCCCCTTTAGACTGTAAATCAAGCCCTGAACCAAGGTGAAGTGAACAATCAGTACGATAATGGCCGCCATCTTTTTCGATGCGAACATGGCCTGACGTGGCATTGCCCATAAATTTTTCTAAAGTTTGATCAATGCGATCTTCAATGTAGAAACGGAGTGCTTCACCAACGTTTAGATTTTTTCCAGTGACTTGTACGGACATATATTCATGCTCCCTAGTTTTATTTTAGATTTTTGGACTTGGTTTCATTGCCAATAGTTTGTTACCAAGTGGGAAAACTTGGTTCTTTTTCAAAGCCTAGCTGATCTTTAAAAACACGAAGGGGAAGCTTTTTAAGCCCTAATTTGACAAAAAAGCGTGATCTCACGTGCCCTTAATACGATCCATCCTCCTAACTATAACAGATTTCCTTTCTCAATTGGGGCAAAGATTTTGAAAAATAGGGCTTATGATCAAAAAAAGTTACCAAATCGAAACATAAGCTTTTTGATAAAAGTGTGATAAAATAAGGCGTTAATCAGGTCCTGAGAGATTAAGAGAAGGCTTTTTTGAAAAAGCGATCAACTTTAGTGTTTAAAGGGCCATTTGCTGGGCCATTTTCTTTTGGCGCCGTCTTTGCACTGAAGAGGGAATGCCCATCGCTTCGCGGTATTTGGCAACAGTACGCCGGGCGATATCAATGTCTTTATCTTTCAAAATTAAAACGATTTTATCGTCAGACAAAATGCTGTCAGCTTGTTCAGCATCAATCAGCTGGCGAATATGATGACGCACCGCTTCAGAAGAAATCATGTCGTCTGAACCAGAAGATGCAATGGCGGAAGTAAAGAAGTATTTTAACTCAAACACACCGCGAGACGTACCAATATACTTATTCGATGTTACCCGGCTAACGGTTGATTCATGCATATCAATGGCGTCAGCAACAGTACGCAAGTTTAAAGGGCGCAAATGCTCAACCCCATAAGAAAAGAAGCCATCTTGCTGTTTCACAATTTCTTTGGCAACTTTTAAAATGGTGCGCGCCCTTTGGTCCAAACTTTTGACCAACCAATTCGCAGTTTGAAAACAGTCTTGAATGTATTCTTTTTCTTTTGTGTTTCGGGCAGCACCCGCCACAGTGGTGTAATAAGCTTTGTTAATTAAAACTTTGGGCAAGGTTTCATTATTAAGTTCAATGTGCCAACTACCATCGTTCTTTTGGCGCACAAACACATCAGGAACCACCGGTTGCACGATTGTATTGCCAAACTGCAAACCAGGCTTTGGGTTCAATTGTTTAATCTCAGCAATCATATCTGCCAGGTCTTCATCACTCACTTGGCAGGCTTTTTTTAGTCCAGAAAAGTTATGGCTGGCCAACAAATGCAAATTGTCCAATAGAGCAGCCATGGCTGGGTCAAAGCGGTTTTGCTCTATCAGTTGCAAACGCATGCAATCACTTAAGTCTTTGGAAAAAACCCCTGTTGGTTCAAAGGTTTGTAGAATTGACAGAACAGTTTCAATCGCTTCAATCGATGTGCCCAATTGCATGGCGACACTCTCTAAAGAGCCGCGTAAATATCCCTGCTCATCAACCATGTCTATAAGATGAGCGCCAATCAATTGCTCTGAAGAGCTCAATTTGGCAAGATGCAATTGATCTAATAAATGCGCGTGAAGTGTAATCTCTTCTTTGACAAAGCTTTCTAAATTATAGCTTTCAGAAAAAGACCCATTGACAGCGCTGGTTTTGCTTTGTTGCAAAGAGGACCAACCTTGCTCACTCAAACCTGTGCGGTCAGAACCTTGTAAATCAGGGTAGATATCATCCACCCGGCTGTCCAGGGTGGTGGAAGGGTCTTCTTTCATATTATCGGCTGACTTAGAGAGCCATTCATCGGCCTCGGTTCGTCTTTGAGGCTCAATATCTTGGGCAATTTCTTCTGGCTCAAAAGTGGCTTGTGCAGGCTCTTCGTGTTGATTTTTAGACTCTAGTAAAGGATTACGTTCAAGTTCACTATCAACAAATTCATTGAGCTCAAGGTTCGACAATTGCAGCAATTTAATGGCTTGTTGCAATTGCGGCGTCATGACCAAAGATTGTGATTGTCTAAGTTCAAGCCGATGTGAAAGGGCCATATCTAACAGAAATCCTCGACAAGTGAGCGCCAGCAAAAATCATATAATCGGCAAATCGATGCCATAGGCAATATTCATACCAAAAGAGCATTTAACTACGATTAAGAAAGTAGGCAAACTTTTAATGATCTAAAAAACCAAAAATAAATAGCGTCTAATATTATAATCCTCGAAAGTCTTATCGACTAAGGAAGGAATAGCTACCCCTCCAGCTTAGCATGAAATTTGCATTAGCTAAGCCCAATTTTAAAAAAATTTTCATAGTAGAGAGAAATTAAGACCATATAAGCTGGGCAAGAAAGAAAAACTTATTAAAATAAGGAAATCTTTTAATTTTTTCTGATTTAACCAAACATATCGCCTAGATAAACCCGCCGAACATCGTCATTTGAGACAATTTCATAAGGCGTTCCTTCAGTCAGCACCATCCCATCATGAATGATATAGGCGCGGTCAATCATTTCTAACGTCTCGCGCACATTATGATCGGTAATTAAAACCCCGATACCACGGTCTGTAAGATGTCTGACAAGGTCTCGAATATCGCCAATGGCGATCGGGTCAATACCAGCAAAGGGTTCATCAAGCAAGATGTAAGAAGGGTCACTGGCCAAAGCCCGTGCAATTTCGCAGCGGCGACGTTCACCACCGGAAAGCGCGATAGAAGGAGATTTGCGAAGGCGGGCAATGTTAAACTCGTTTAACAAGCTTTCTAACTTGTGCTGACGTTTTTCACGATTCTTCTCAGTCACTTCCAACACCGCCATGATATTTTGTTCAACGGTTAGCCCGCGAAAAATGGAGGCTTCTTGTGGCAAATAGCCAATGCCTAACCGAGCCCGGCGATACATAGGCAGTTTGGTGACATCATACCCATCAATATGAATAAGGCCCTCATCAGCGCTAACAAGACC
>JANQQH010000509.1 GCA_028285025.1 Hyphomicrobiaceae bacterium
ATAATACCATAAACGCGGCTGGCAGCAGCCACACCTTCTTGAACAGCAGTTTGCAAAGTGGCAAGGCTTTTCAATGGTTGGTAGATCAGCATGGCCGCCGCCATAAAGGCAGAAAATTGGCCCAAAGTAACATTGCCTTTGATCCCTTGCGTGCCCGCATAATAAATCACCAACGCAAAGCCAATACCGGTTAGAAACTCAACAGCCGGACTGGAGATGGCCTGGGCACGCATGCCGCGCATGGTGTATTCCATTGCCCGGTTAATCACAGTGCTGGCCCGTTTCAGTTCTTTTTGTTCTTGGCCATAGGCGCGCACAATGCGCAAACCGCGCAGAGTCTGAGAGATCAGGGTAGACAGCTCACCCGTTTCAACCAGGCTCTTTTTGGTTGAGGTGTGCATTTTTTTACGCTGTTTGGACAACAGGTAAACACCCAACGGCATGGCAATCATAATCAGGATGGCCATTTTCCAATCAATCCAAACCATAACGATGGCCAGGGCAATAACTTTGAGCAGGTTTTCAACCAAGGCAACCAAGGTGCGGCTAGCCGTCATGCGGATGAGATTGGCGTCGTTTAAAAAACCAGAAATGAAGCGGCCAGAGTGAACACCTTCAATCCAGCTTAAATCAGCCTTTGTAAGGCGATCAAACATTTGAATGCGCATATCAGAGACAAAGCGCTGGCCCAAATAGCCAACAGTGACATTAGAGATATAAGCCGCAAGTGTTTTTAAGCTGGTGACAATAACCACGGCAATAGCTAAAAGCATCACCATTGAGGCTTTTTGGTTGACAAAAATATCATCCGTTGCCCGCTGTATGAGCAACGGCACAGCCCCTGTGGTTGCTGCTGAAACGGCCATAGCAAGGCTGGCAAGGATAACCAATTTTAGCCGCGGCTTTAAATGTTCTTGCCAAATGCGAATGGCCACCTGCTTGGTACTGTAATTATCACTCAGGGTGTCGTGGCCGCGCTCCTCCAGCTTATTGTCTGTAAATAATTTTTCTTGCACGAGATCAAAGATCCGACTTGCTCGAGTATGCCATTTTTAAAAGACTAAAAAAGACAAGCTCTAATTTGAACTTTTATGACGCTTATATAGAACGCAACGGTGCGTTTATAGAACGGAATGGTGTGTTTTGGCACTATTAATTTGAAAAATGAGTTAAATGTTTCGTCTTAATAGGAATAGGGTCTGGCCATTTTTAAGTTTCATCTTCCCTATCTGGTTCCAGCAAACGATGCATATGAACAATAAAATAACGCATATTCGCATTATCAACCGTTCTTTGAGCCTTTGTTTTCCAGACGTCATACGCCGTTGCATAGTTAGGATAAATGCCCACTATGTCTAATTTTTTTAAATCTTTGAATTCAATTTTGGTTAAATCGGTCAATTCACCGCCAAAAACAAGATGTAAGAGTTGTTCAGGCGTATCGTCAGGAGATTGGGTCATTTAAGCATATCCTTTGATATTTAGCATGTAACTTTTTAAAGGATTCATCTTGTATGCTCTATCTTTTTATTAAAACGTGTCTTGTTTTTGCTCATTAGAGTTTCGATCAGCATCTTTCAGGCGAGCCACTCTAACCAGCTTTTGGGTCTCTTGCTTGGGACGTTTTTTCAATAAGTGGGTCATAAAGACCGTTTGTGGCGGCAACAACACCAACATGGCGTAATTCATGTTTGTTGTAACGAATGGTTTTACCTTTAGGGGTTCCTATTTTGCCCCCCGATTCTTCCAATATGAGATGGCTGGCGGCTATATCCCAATCACTTTTAGGCGTTAAAGAGATCGTTGCGTCTACCTCAGCGCACGCAACAAGACAAATGCGGTAAGCCATGGAGCACCGCCATAAATAACGTGGACGTTCTTTTTGGTTTTCGAAAGTGCGCTTAAAGTGTCCCTTAGAGCTGATGATCTTAGCCTTGTTTAAATCAACGGTAGAGCTGACTTGAATTGGTTCGTTATTTAACAGGGCCCCTTGCCCTTTTTGAGCGAAAAATAATTGATCATGAACAGGGTTGTAAACAGCACTTAAAATAGGCTGGCCATTTTCAATAAGCGCGGCAACCACGGTCCAATCTGGGGCATCATTTAAAAAACTAGACGTGCCATCGATGGGGTCAACAATCCAAAGCCTGGAGGTGTCAAGCCGATTTCCAGGCAAGGGGCTTTCTTCAGACAGCCACCCAATGGATGGGTCAAGGGCGCAAAGCCGCGTTTGCAAAAAATCATTAACCGCATAGTCAGCCGCAGAAACTTTACTGCCATCAGGCTTAATTTTAACCTCATTGGGCTTGCCAAAATGCTCAAGAGCTACAGCACCTGCATTTTTCACAATGGTTTTCAGTTCGTTAAGCAAAGATATTTGTGACGTCATTCTAGTTTCCTTGCTTCTCATTTATCCTATTGTTGCAAAAATGGTAAGAGTTAGGCCGTAAACTCACAAATTAACTGTTTTTGGTAACGGTCAATTTGGTTGTAGATTAGGAGCAAAATTGCAGTAAATATGGTTTATTTTCAAGATTTTGTGACGCTAGATACGACCAAATTGACCTTATCCGAAGGACGCTCTCACAAGCCGCCTTTGACGTTGTCAAACAACTTATAAGGGGGTCCCACCCCTTATGGCGTTGTTTTCCTAGCCAAAGGCGGCTTGTGAGGCGCCAAAAGCAGTTAATTTATGAGTTTACGGCCTAATTGATTTTTTAAGGAAAAATTTACCACTTCTCTTAATCAGGGACTCATATCTTTTTGTCATACTCCTTGGCATAGGTCGCATAAAGACGGCCAGCTTAGGGAGTTAACAGTGAGGCGTTTTTCTCATAATAGGGACTGGGGTTTTGCCCCGGTCCTTACCCCCGGCAAACTTTATCCAAAACAGTTTCCTTTGCGCCTGACTTATTATCCAACAGATATGAAAGATTGGCTCAAGGGCAAGTATTTGGATGTGGTCCTCGGGCGGCAAAAAGTCATAGTTTTAGAGCGTTCTTGGCTCTCATTGGAGAAAAATGAGGCAACAAGGGCCAGCTATGACCTTTCCTCATATATCGGTGTTGGGGTGCATTACGCTCCCGTGCCTCGTCTATTGCCCCCTATAGGTTCTGGGTCCGAACCATTATTGCTTGGTCGTTTTAAGCAAATGGTGGCGCATCGTTCTTTTCAAGTGCCCGGCAAGGATGGGGTGAGCCTCTATTTGGTAAGCGAAAATTCAAGCCAAGATTTACTCCTTTATTATGCCCCTCATGAAGATGAGATTATCGCACAGTGGCATTTTTGGTCCCAGAAATTAGGCTTGCCACGACTATTAATTGCCCCTGATGGGTTTATAGATGAACCCTGTGATCGTTTGGGAAAGATTGCGCTGAAGGCCCCTTTTGGCCGCTTAAAATCTTTTGGGCTTTATGGTCGGCGTCCAATTTTTTCTCGTATTCGGGATATGGGCGATAAAGCCAGCGTGCGCTCATGGCGCGGGCGAGAGATTATGGCACGGCGTTGAACCTAGTCTTGTTTTAAGGTGCGCCACTCATTACATTTGCCATTGCTAAATCTAAGCAAATACCAACCACTATAATCAATCCGAACAATCCATTAGCGCGAAAGCGGATAAGACAATTAGCTGGTTTGTTTATATTTAAGGTTGAGATTTGCCAAGACGCATGAAGGCTGGCCATGGCCAGGCTGGTAAAGAAAATAACCTTTGCCCCAACAAGGGCACCTGCAACAAGCAAGCTGACCAAGGTTATCGTGTAAAAAACAATAAGCCACGCTTTGGTCGCATCCCCAAATTTTAATGCCGTGGATTTCATGCCGATGACAGCATCGTCTTGTTTATCTTGATGAGCGTAGATGGTATCAAAGCCCATGGTCCAAGCAAAGGCAGCCAGAGTGACCAGCAAGCCAGCCACCTCTATTTGGTTTTTAACCGCAGTCCAGCCCATTAAAGCCCCCCATGAAAAACACAAAGCCAGCATAGCTTGCGGGTAATAAGTGTAGCGCTTCATAAACGGATAAATGAGAATGGGGACGATGATAAACAGGCCGAGATATATGGTGAGCCAATTCAGTTGGAATAAAATAAGGGCCGCGCCCAATAACAATACCACCAATATCAAAAAAGCTGTTTTGACAGAAAGTGCACCGCTGGCAATGGGACGTTCTTTTGTCCGGGCCACGTGAGCGTCGATTTTTCGATCAGCAATATCGTTAAACACACACCCAGCACTGCGTGTTAAAAACGCCCCTAACAAAAAAAGAGCAAATAAAACCGGGGCTGACCATTGGCCATTCGTTGGGTTGGGCAGTGCCAGATTGCTGTGATATGCAAAGGCTAGTCCCCAAAGGGCAGGCCAGGCCAAAAGCCAGGTGCCAATGGGCCGGTCAAGCCGCAAGAGCCGAATAAAGGGCTCTGCCCAGGCGGGAAAAAGGACTTTAGTCAAAGTGTTTTGACCGTCATAAGCGCTATCGGTGTGGGAGGTTTGAGATTTGGAAGATTTATCGGTCATAATTTATCTGGCCACTGATCTTGACGATCAAAGAGATATTGCTTTGAGCGCTGAGCTTTGCTAGTTGCTTTTAAACTAAAAGTTATTAATTGTTTTGAACCATAAACAACAATTTAGACTTAAGCTATATCATATTTTTTATGCTCTGACAGGTCGATAGTCTTTAATCTTGACCCCATTGTTGAGGACAGTAAGGATATTAAACCTATGGCGAAAAAGCCTTCTGCGCGGTTATTTGTTTCCCATCCTTTACAACAAGGCGTGGCAATTGCTTGTGAAAGGGCCCAAGCGCATTATTTGACCAATGTTTTACGTCTTGAAGAGGAGGCCACAATTGCGCTCTTTAATGGACAAGATGGGGAATGGTCAGCCCTTGTACGCAAACAAGGCAAGCGCGATGTGCAGCTTGAGCCGACGCAAAAAGTGGCAGAACAGGTTGTGGGGCCAGATTTACACTATCTGTTTGCCCCGATTAAACGGGCACGTTTGGACTACATGGTCCAAAAGGCGGTGGAATTGGGGGCAAGCCATCTTCGCCCGGTATTGACCCACCATTGCCAAGTAGAGCGGGTTAATCAAGATCGGATGCTGGCCAATGCAATTGAGGCGGCTGAACAATGCGGCATTATGAGCATCCCTGAAATTGATAAACCCAAAAAACTCAACGATCTGATTGAGGGATGGGACAAAGAGCGCCAATTAGTGTTTTGTGATGAAAAAGGAGAAAAACAAAATCCCATCGACCCGTTAAAACAAGTCAAGGCAGAAAAGTGGGCCGTTCTGATTGGGCCAGAAGGTGGGTTTAGCGAGCAAGAACGTGACTTGCTACGGGCCAGAAGATTTGTTACACCGCTTGCTCTTGGTCCGCGCATTATGCGTGCTGATACAGCAGCTGTGGCGGCATTGAGTTTGGTCAATGCCGTTGTTGGGGATTGGTAGAAGGGGGCACGAATTGAACTTTCGTGCGGCGTGAGGACGCCTTCTTTTAAGGAGACTATGATTTATGGCGCTAGCGCATAAAAAACCTACGCCAATTGAGACCAAGGATCAGTTAATCGAAGTTTTAACGGCCGGGATGAAGCCGCGTGATCAATGGTTAATCGGAACCGAGCACGAAAAATTGCCCTTCTATGCTGATCGAAATGCCCCTGTCCCGTTTGACGGTGAACGCGGCATTGAAGCGCTGTTAAAGGCAGTCTTGTCAACCGGTCCTGATTACACTGGTATATATGAGCAAGAGCGCTTAATTGGTTTGAAAAAGCCCAGCAAGTGCGGGGCTTATAGTGCCAGCATTACCCTTGAGCCAGGCGGGCAGGTGGAGCTTTCTGGCGCGCCGTTACAAAGCCTGCATCAAACCGCCAATGAATTGCAAGGCCATTTGCAAGACCTTAAACCCGCCGCTGACCCTATGCAGATCAAATTTTTAGGACTTGGGTATACCCCTAAATTTTCGTTGCAAGAGACACCGAAAATGCCCAAGGGGCGTTATGATGTGATGCGCGCATATATGCCGAAAGTTGGCAACTTAGGCCTAAACATGATGCATTGTTCAGCCACCGTGCAGGTTAATTTAGACTTTGCCAGCGAAGCCGACATGGTCAAAAAATTTCGAGTTGGGCTGGCCTTGCAACCCTTGGCAACCGCCCTGTTTGCAAATTCAGTCTTTAAAGACGGCCAGCTGAACGGGTTCCATTCTTTTCGCTCGCAAGTTTGGCGCGATGTTGACCCAGACCGCACCGGCCTTTTGCCATTTGTGTTTGAACAGGGCATGGGGTTTGAGCGCTATGTGGACTATGCGCTACAAGTGCCAATATATTTTATTTATCGCGATGGGATCTATCATGATGCCAAAGGTCATCATTTTGCAGATTTTCTCGATGGCAAAATCGAAGGGCTGGAAAAAGTCCAGCCAACCTTAGATGATTGGGAATTGCATTTAACCACCCTATTTCCTGAGGTGCGCTTAAAACAGTTTTTAGAAATGCGCGGCGCTGATAGCGGACCTGAAAACTTTATTTTGGCGCTCTCAGCTTTTTGGGTCGGGCTTTTATATGATGATGGGGTTTTAGACAGTGCTTATGACCTGATTAAAAGCTGGTCCGATGAGGCGCGCCAACAGCTTAGAGATGATGTGCCCCAAAT
>JANQQH010000517.1 GCA_028285025.1 Hyphomicrobiaceae bacterium
ATTTAAATATGGTTTGTTTTTTAAGGCGTTGTCCTGATCGTGTGAGGGTAACGCCTTTTTCTTGTGTTGGAAATAAAAGGAAAAAAGAATAAAAAAGCCTTGGTGATGTTAAGCAAATTTTCTTGTTAGTAAAATTTACAGTTTGTACCAAATAGTTAAAATTAGTGTTTGGTATAGCCTGTCTCTTAAGCTACTTTAAGCTTGTGCACTTGGTCTTGAGGAGACTTCTTTATACCAGCGTTGAACGTTTGGGCAATCTTGAGCAAGAGGGCTGTCTGCTCCCAATTCTACCCAGCCGGCAAAATCAATGGCGCATAGGCAAGTAATGTCGGCAGCACTGAAAGTATTTCCAGCTAAGAATTCATATTTTTTCAACTGGCCGTCAATTTTTTTGTAAAATTGTGCCAGGCGGGTTTTGCCGCGCTCAATCAATTGGGGGATTTGTGGTAATTTGTCTGCAAAGCCAGGAAGGCTGCGGTCAGCAAAATTAGGATTGCTGTTTCTAAAAACCTCTGCTGCGGCTAAGAAACATTCTTCATTGGCGCGATTTTCCCAACAGGTGATTTGGGCAATGCTTTCAGGGTCTGTGCCAAAAAGAGGTGGGGTTGGATGTATGGCTTCGAAGTAACGGCAGATCGCCATAGCTTCGCCGATAATTGTGCCGTCATCTAATTCCAATATTGGAACCATGGCTTGGGGGAATTTTTCGCGATAGTCTTGTTTGAGAACAAAACCGTCTCCCACTTCTAGGAGTGGGATGTTTAGCCCTTTTTCAGCTAGAAAAATATGGACACGGCGGGGGTTTGGGGCGATGTGCCAATCGTAGAGTTTCATAACTGTTCCCTTCTTGAATTATGACTTGCTCTTTTAAAGTTATGATAGCCCTTTTTTGGCTCGAGTGTGCAGATTTTATATCTGTGAGGGGTAGGATGTCTTTATGGGGCCGTTAAATATTGTACTTTCATCATAATTTGATTTTTCTTTTATCTTTGGGGTGAGTTAGACTTTAGAGTATTCCTCTTTGATGAATTCAAGGAAATGCTCTAGATTTTATTTTAGCGTTTCATTTAAGTGGTGCTTTAGGTTTCTCAACAGTCAAACCGCAGTGCTTCCCAAAACCGGGGACCACTTTTGGGCGGAACGCTCTAGGTATTTGGTTTTTCACGAAAGGAAAAGATTATGCTGGGTGAGCTTTCTTTAACAGAATTTTTGGCGCTAGCTTTTGGCCTTTACATGATTGCAGCGGGTGTTGGTTTATTGTATGAGGGCGAAAATTACAATCAGATTATTGTTGAATTCAAGGACAATGCAGCAATCGGCTATATTGCAGGGATTATGGTGTTCGCGTTAGGTGTTGTGATTATCAGGGTTCACAATGATTGGAGCTCTGTTGTGGCTGGGGTTGTTTCTTTGATTGGCTGGGTGGCTTTGATTGAAGGGGTTTTGATGTTGGCGTTTCGAAGAGCGTTTTTAGGATTTTTTACGAAGATTAATTTTAGCTTATTAATAATAAATGGATTTGCCGTTATTTGCCTGGTTTTGGGAGTGTGGTTGATAATTCAGGCGGTTTGAAGTTTTTAAAAATTGAGCGAATTATTTAATTTAAATTATGCGCTCAATTTTTATTTGTTTAATTCATTAAATGGTGATTTTTGTTAAATTATGGGGCTGGGTTTTCTAATTCTTCAAATAATTTTTTGAAAACTTTTTTCGCTTTAGAAAATTGTTTTACTTTTTTTGCCGATTCTATGCTGGCTTTCAATCCTTCGCCTTCAACGACAATAAGTCCGACCATGCCCATTGCATAATGGGGGGTGCATTGGTAACCATAAACACCGACCTTATCAAACTTTAATTCAAAATCTTCGTTATATTCACTACTCCATGGTTCGGCCCCTTCTGGAATCATGTCTTCGATGCTTTCAGTATTGTGCCCTTTGTCAACTGCGACAAATTTTACTGTGTCACCTGGTTTGATTTTTAGTACAAGAGGTTTAAAAATATTACGGTGTTTGTTCTTTTTATTTTCTTTGTCTCTATTGAGCATTTTTATAATATGGGTTTCAGCAAAAGCTTGGGTTGCAAGTATTGTTTGCGTTAATAATAGGGGCGCCAAAAGTAAAATAATACTCTTAATAAAGTGGTTTTTCATATATCATCTCCTATTTCAGTTTATTAGCCCGTCAATCTTATTCTGGTTGATTTTAATAAAAATTTTTATTCCGAGACTGAGACAATAAAATTTATGATTGGTTGTAACAAATGAATTTCAATCATAATAAATCTTGGGGATTATGGGATGCTTATAGGAAATGAGATTATTGATTTTGGAAATATAAACAAATGGTCTTAAGTGAATTATAAATCCTGCAATTTTGATTGCAGTTCTTGAAGTTGTTTTTTAATTGCAGCTAGTTCGTCATCTTTGGCTTGGTCTTTTTTGTTTTTCGTTTTGTTTGATTTGGTGGCTTTTGGTTTGGGTGCTTTATCAGCCTCTTGCGCTTCTGCTTCTGTTTCTTCTTGTTCTTGATTTTGGTTCCAGCTGGTCATCATTTGAT
>JANQQH010000518.1 GCA_028285025.1 Hyphomicrobiaceae bacterium
ATCAAATGAGTATGATGTTTTGATTGTAGATCGCATGTTGCCCAAAAGAGATGGGCTCTCTGTTATTGAGACTTTGCGTGCTGAGGGCGGGGTGACCCCCGTTCTGATCTTAAGTGCGCTTGATAAAGTTGATGAACGGGTCAAGGGGTTGCGCTCTGGCGGGGATGATTACCTGACGAAACCATTTGCTTTTTCTGAATTGTTGGCTCGCATTGAAGTGTTAATGCGCCGTCATGTACCAGAAGGTGCAGAGATGGACCTGAAAGTTGGAGATTTGGTGTTAGAGCGCTTGTCGCAACAAGTCTCACGTGGGGGCAAAACCATCCAATTGGTGCCCCGTGAATATCGCTTGCTGGAATATTTAATGCGCCATAAGGGGCAAGTGGTGACACGTACTATGTTGTTAGAAAATGTCTGGGATTATCATTTTGATCCGGGCACGAATATCATTGATGTGCACATCTCAAGATTGCGCTCAAAAATAGATAAAGATTTTGAGAACTGTTTGTTACAAACCATTCGCGGCGCAGGATATATGATTTCCGATGGTGCTTAATCGTCTTTTCAAAACCACAGCTTTTCGTCTGATTGTGATTTACTTGCTTGTGATCATTTTGGGTAGTGTTGCTGTGGGCGCGTATGTTTCATGGAAAACCAACACTTTAATGAGTCAGCAATTGATTGACACGATCTCAGCTGAGGTCAAAGGCTTGGCTGAACAATATCGCACCGGTGGTTCGGCTCAATTGGCCCGTGCCATTGGTGAGCGCTCGCGCCGTCCTGGTAATAGCCTTTATTTTTATGGTGCCCATAAGGGGGCAAAAATTGCGGGCAATATGAACCGCATTCCTGCTTCTTTAATCCAAAGTTCTGGTGGCGCTCAATTTGAGTATGTGTGGCAGCAAGATGAAGTGCGTGAGGTCAGACATGCTGTGGGTGTTCCTTTTCACGTAGCTGGCAATTTGGTTCTGGTGGTTGGTCGAGATATTGAGGCGCAGTTAGAATTTAGCCAGGCTACGCGCAATATGTTTTTGATCGGCCTTGGTGCGTTGGCCATTTTTGGGTTAGGCGCTGGGCTTTGGGTGAGCCGTAATTTGCTTAACAGGATCAATACAATTACCGCTACTAGCAAATCGATTATGGCAGGTGATTTATCTGAACGCATCCCTGTGAATGGCTCGGATGATGAGCTGGACCGGCTTTCCGCTAATTTGAACAGCATGTTGGCTCGCATCGAAACGTTAATGATTGGCATGCGTGAGGTCACAGACAATATTGCGCACGATTTGAAAACCCCGATTAACCGGATACGGATTGGTGCTGAAGAGGCTTTGATTGCGCCTAAGGGGAAAGGGGCGCAGCGTGAGGCGTTGCAATCGACCATTGAAGAGGCTGACAATCTCATCAAAACCTTTAATGCGTTGTTGAAAATTGCGCGGCTGGAAGCAGGGGCTGATAATGAACAAAAAGATCATGTTGATTTGGCCCATGTGATCAATGAGGTGGCTGAACTTTATGAGCCTGTTATTGATGATGCAAATATGAACCTTGTGTTATCAAGCGATATCTCAGCTGTTATTTTGGCTGACCGGCAATTGGTCAGCCAGGCGATTGCCAATCTGGTTGATAACGCGATCAAATATTCGTTTGATGAGGATGATCCTGAGGCGAAAAAGAACATTGAGCTTGGCATTGAGCGGTTTGGCGAACGGGTGCGTGTGATCATTGCTGATCAAGGGGAGGGCATTTCTGATAAGGACCGGCCGCGGGTGTTTGATCGTTTTGTCCGCCTTGAAGATAGCCGTTCTAAGCCTGGCAGTGGTTTGGGCCTGTCTATGGTGGCAGCGATTGTGAAAGCTTATGGCGGTACAATTGATTTGCAAGATAATAAGCCAGGCCTGCGGGTTGTTCTTTCTTTCCCCGATTATATGCAGACTTTAGCTGCTTAAGATTCTTCCAAACTGCCTGAACTGTGCCTTAAATTCCATGGTAAGATTTTTGCATTTTAAAAGCAGTTGTCAAGGATTTCACTTGCGCTTCGCGTCCTTGACAACT
>JANQQH010000535.1 GCA_028285025.1 Hyphomicrobiaceae bacterium
CAGTGAATTGATTGGTGTTTCAGCGGCCATCACGGGCTTAAAGCAAAAGATTGAAAAAGTGGCTCCCACCAATAGCCGGGTTATGTTCACTGGCCCTTCTGGGTGTGGTAAAGAATTAGCCGCCAGGGTTATGCATGAGAAATCTTTGCGCCCCTCTGGGCCTTTTGTTGTCCTTAATGCTGCCGTTATGGCGCCTGACCGGATGGAAGAAGAATTGTTTGGTGTTGAAGGTGATGGTGGTTTTGCGCGCAAAGTGGGCGCGCTAGAAGAGGCGCATGGGGGCACCTTGTTCATTGATGATGTTGCGGTCATGCCTATGGAGACACAAGGTAAGATCTTGCGGGTGTTGGTTGAACAACGTTTCCAAAGGGTGCGCGGGGATCGCAAGGTTGATGTTGATGTGCGGATTATGTCTTCGACCAGCAAAAATTTAAGTCATGAAATGCAAGAAGGGCGTTTTAGAGAAGATCTTTATCATAGGTTGTCTGTGGTGCCAATTAAAGTGCCTGGCTTATCTGAGCGCAGAGAAGATATTCCTGAATTAATTGATTATTTTATGAACCAGATTTCTAACTCTGCAGGTTTGCCTAAACGGCGCATTGGAGATGATGCCATGGCGATTTTGCAAACCAATGAATGGCCAGGTAACATTCGCCAACTGCATAATATGGTTGAACGGATTATGATTTTGGCTGAAGGTGACACTAATATTAGTGTTTCAGCTGATATGTTGCCTGATGATGTGGGTAGTTCTGTTCCTTTTGCCAATGGGGCTGGGAATGGCGAACATTTTATGTCTTTACCGTTGCGTGAGGCAAGAGAGATTTTTGAGCGGGAATATTTGGTGGCGCAGATCAATCGATTTGGCGGTAACATTTCGCGTACAGCGGAATTTGTTGGCATGGAGCGTTCAGCTCTGCACAGAAAATTAAGAGCGCTGGGGGTTAATTCTTCAGAGCGCCAAAACTTAAAAGCAGAAACCAGTTAAAGAGGCGCTCTTTTAAAAAGCACAAAGTCTTATGAAAGTTATTATATGCGGGGCTGGTCAGGTTGGCTATGGAATAGCAGAACGTTTGGCCGCAGAAAATAACGACGTTGCCGTCATTGATAATTCTCCTCAGCTCGTTCAGCGGGTGAATGATACTTTGGATGTAAAGGGCTATCTTGGGCATGGTTCTCAGCCGGTTACCTTAGATGAAGTGGGCGCGCGTGACGCGGATATGATCATTGCTGTTACCCTTTATGATGAGGTGAATATGGTGGCCTGTCAGGTTGCCCATTCTTTGTTTGGCATTCCGACAAAAATTGCGCGTATCCGCGCTCAAAGCTATCTGGAGCCTCATTGGCAAGATTTGTTCACGCGTGATCATATGCCGATTGATGTGATTATTTCCCCTGAAATTGAAGTTGGTGAAATGGTGTTGCGCCGTTTAGGGCTGCCTGGGGCATTTGAAGCGGTTAATTTTTTGGAAAATCAAGTTACGCTTATTGGAATTTCATGTGACGGGGATTGTCCTGTCATTGATACGCCTTTGAGACAACTAACAGAATTGTTCCCAGATTTGGCTGCTATTGTGGTGGCCATATTACGAGATGGAAAATTAATCGTTCCAGGCAGTGATGATACGCTACAGGCGGGTGATGATGCTTATCTTGTTGCCATGACGAGCCAAGTTGAACGCACATTGAAAATTTTTGGTCATTCTGAGAAGACGGCTCAACGTGTCATCATTGCTGGTGGCGGTAATATTGGCCTTTATGTTGCCAACAAGCTGGAAGAGGGTGCCGGTAATCGGCGCGCTAAGATTGTTGAACTTGACCGAGGGCGCGCTATTTCCATTGCTGAAATGCTTGACCGGACCGTTGTTCTTAATGGCAGCGCTTTGAGTGAGGAAATTTTAAAAGAAGCCGATGTCACTCAGGCTGACACACTTATTGCTGTGACCAATGATGACCAGGTCAATATATTGTCGTCTGTTTTGGCACGACGGTTGGGGTGTGAGCGCAATTTATGTTTGGTCAATAATTTGGCGTATATGCCGCTTGTTCGTTCTCTTAATA
>JANQQH010000005.1 GCA_028285025.1 Hyphomicrobiaceae bacterium
GTGCGCAAAACAGCAATGTCTTTGGTTTTCACCTTCACCAACATCACCATGCTCGAAATAATATTAAGGGCGGCAACAAACACAACCAAGCTCACAATGATAAACATCATATTGCGCTCAACAGCCAAAACGCTGAACAGCTTGGCATTCCGCTGTTTCCAACTCGTCAACGTGGTGTTCTCACCCGCTGCCTGGGCAATTTGAGGCAAAACCAGTTCAACCTGCTTAGGGCGATCAACCATAACCTCAAGGGCTGAGACTTGCCGTTTTTGCGAGAAGAATTTTTGCGCTTCGTTGAGCGGCATAAACATCACTTTGAGATCATATTCATATATGCCAACCTCAAAAATAGCGGTCACCTTATAGGTTTTAATCCGCGGGGTGGTGCCAAAGGGGGTTTTAGCCCCGCGCAAGGTGACAATGTTAATCTTATCACCAGGACGCACGCCCAAAATATTAGCCAAGCGAATGCCCAAAACAACACTGTCAGGCTCACTAAATTGATCCAAACTGCCAAAGCGAATTTTGCCAGATACTGAGGCCAGCTTGTTAATGTCCTCTGCACGAATGCCGCGCACATTGCCAAAATAATCTTGATGTTTGGAAGACACCATAACTTGGCCGTCAATCACCGGAATAACGGCTTTGACCCCTTTGACAAGCCTAATATCATTGGCGGCCCCATCATAATTGGTAAAGCCTTTGCCAAATTGCTGGACGATCACATGCCCATTCATATCAAGTATGTTTTTGTAAAGTGTGTCACGAAACCCGTTCATCACACTGAGCACAACAATGAGCGCCGTCACACCCAGCGCAATACCAAGCAATGTCAAAATCGCAATAACAGAAATAAACCCCTCGCCTTTCGGAGGGCGCAAATAGCGAAAAGAAATCAACCGCTCAAAACTGGCAAAAGGCGGGGTATCTTTTTTCGATTTGGCTGGTTTTTTAATCACAGCTTGGTTCATTCAGCTCTAACTCTTTTTAAGATCAACAAATTTTGCTTAAGTCATACCCGTTAAAGCCGCCAGAGCTTGACCTATCTCTAGTTCCTGGCGCTCTCCGGTTTTGCGATCCTTAATCTCTACAATACCATTTTTAAGGCCCTTTGGCCCAATAATCACCTGAGTTGGCAAACCGATAAGGTCCATGGTTTTAAATTTGCCGCCCGGGCGCTCCTTTGTATCGTCAAGCAAACAGTCTAAACCAGCCTCATGCAAGGCGGAATAAAATTTTGTTGAGACATGATCTGTTTCCTCATTTCCAGGTTTTAAATTAATCAACCCAACATCAAATGGTGCCACTGATTTGGGCCAAATAATACCATCTTCATCATGGCTAGCCTCAATAATCGCGCCCAAAAGCCGGGATACCCCAATGCCATAAGAGCCCCCATGCAATGTTATTAACTGACCATCAGCCCCTTGCACTTCACATTTCATTGGTTTGGAATATTTCTCCCCAAAATAAAATATGTGCCCAACTTCAATACCTCTGGCGCTAACCTGATCAGCCTGTGACACCTCTTCTTGGAATCGATTTTCATCATGCATGTCTTCTGTGGCAGCATAGTGACTGGTCCACTCTTGCATAACCGCACTTAAATCACTCTCATAATCTAGATCAGCAGGCGGGGCTTTTTTATCAATCAAGGCTTTATCACAATATACAGCGCTCTCTCCTGTATCAGCCAAAATGATAAATTCATGGCTAAGATCACCGCCAATGGGGCCCGTTTCAGCTTTCATAGGTATAGCCTTTAACCCTAAACGCTCAAAGGTGCGCAAATAGGAAACAAACATCTTTTGATAGGACTTTCGTGCCGCTTGTTCATCTAAATCAAAAGAATAAGCATCCTTCATCAAAAACTCACGCCCGCGCATAACCCCAAATCGCGGCCTAATTTCATCACGAAACTTCCATTGAATGTGATACAAAATACGCGGACAGTCTTTATAAGATTTCACACAATCGCGAAAAATTTGCGTGATCAGCTCTTCATTGGTTGGCCCATAAAGTAAATCGCGCTCATTGCGATCGGTAATGCGCAGCATTTCCTGGCCATAATCTTCATAACGCCCGCTTTCGCGCCAAATATCAGCTTGTTGCAAAGTGGGCATTAACAATTCAATCGCACCAGCCCGGTTTTGCTCTTGCCTGATAATCGCTTCAATTTTTTGCATCACTCGCAAGCCTAATGGCAACCACGAATAGATCCCAGCCGCAGATTGACGGATCATTCCGGTCCGTAACATCAATTGATGTGAAACGATTTCAGCGCCCGCAGGAACTTCCTTTAACACAGGCATAAAAAAACAGCTCAAGCGCATGGAAAGCGGCTCCCAGTTTATTATTCTTAGGTTTTAGGCAATAAATTTAGCTTTTAAACCATATTGACCGGGATGCAACTGAAATTACAGCTTTAAAAGAAAGCACAAAGCCATAATGCACATAGAAGTTAACTTAATGGCTTAAAAGTCAGGCAGAAACGGAATATCTTCATAATTAATAAAATCTGTGGCCACCACCACATAGACACAGGCAAACAAAACCCCTGCCCAAAGCGTCGTGGCCCCTAATTTTTTCCATATATGAGGCCGGCCTGGCGCGCTTTCGACAGTTCCTGGTACAATC
>JANQQH010000010.1 GCA_028285025.1 Hyphomicrobiaceae bacterium
AAGTGAACTGATCCCTTATCAGTCGATGAGTAAAAAGGGATTGGCTGATATGGTTATGGTGGGGCACCTTTACCATCCTGAGTTTAGTGATGAGGGTAAAATCCCCGCTTCACTTTCGCGCAAAGCCATCCAAACGCAATTGCGGGGCAAACTTGGATATCAAGGTTTGGTGATTACCGATGATCTTGGTATGGGCGCCATTAAGAAACATTTCTCTTTCACTGAGACTATTTTACGGGCTGTTCAAGCGGGTAATGATATTTTGCTGCTGGTTGATGATAAGTTGGCAAATGCACAAAAAATTGCTGAAATTCATATGATTATCCGTCAAGCGATTGCTGATAAACAAATCTCATCTGATCAGATTAAAGCGGCTTATGAACGTATTATGGCCACGAAAAAGCGATTGAACGTTCGTGCATCTGGTGCGCTTTAGGCTCTTTTCTTACCGGTTGTTAATAGATTTTTGTTAAAATACAGCTTGGTTTTAGACTGATATTATAAATAGGAGCGGTTTCATGCCGGTTGAGGCAACATCAATTTTTGGCGGTGGTTCAGCAACATCTTTTTTTGCAGCCAATGTAACTGGCGGGGCCACAGAGGCTCAGCAGGCCGCGCAAGTTGTGGTTAATGCTTCTAAAAAAGAGATTAACCGGATCCGTGGTTATAAATTGCAGTTAACCCCGGCTGAAAACAAACGCCTTACAGAAATTCAAGAACAAATAAGCAAAATTAACGACAAAGCTGCCAATGGCACTGTGCGCGATGATGAACTTGAGGATCGTAGCGAGCTGTTCTTGGAAGCTGATACGATTATTGGCAAACCGTCTGCCGGTGTTGAGAATGATGATGTGCTTGATGGTCTTCGAGAGCAAATTGATGAGGTTTTGGCCCCGCGCTTGACACCGCAACAACAAGACCGGCTAGACACGTTGAATACGTTGCTGACTTCTTTTGAAGAACGTTTGGCTGATGACCCAAGTAATGTGGTTGCCATTCGCCAGGTTCAAAACATTCAACGGCAGATTTCCAATATTGATGTGCCACGCACAGTTACAGAACTCACGGTGGCCGAAAAACAAGACTATGATGAGTTGGTTGAAGAAGCCAACAATCATGCGGGGGCAAAACTATTGCTGAATGCACGCGAATCTGCGCGTGTCCAAGCTTTAGAGGAAACCATTGGCCAAATGTCTTCCCTGCTTCCAGCTGATCCAGCTGGTCAGCCCACAGCGGCGGCTGTTGCGCGCGCATATGCTCGCATTGGCTAGAGCATTGGTCTATTTGTCTCACGGGCTATTCCGCTGCTTTTAGTTGCGCTTTGGATGCCCACCAGCAACCGCGCTAGGCGTCGGGCCCTCCGACGGGCGGCGCTAAGCGCCGGGCGCCGCTGCGCGGGACGCCATGTCCGTGCTCTGAAGATGAGCACTCCCTTCTTCGTAAAGAAAATGATCGTTTCTTTATGAATCCATATAAAAGCAACGTGTTCTAGACTTTTTCAAGCAACATACGACTAAGTTCACGCCTTATATTTCCATGGTGAGATTTTTTCTAAGATGTTATCTGCTGGACCAAATCATCGGCCGTAAGATTTTTCTTTATAGCATTGGCCGCTGCTGTATGGGTATAAACTGCCGCCGCTGCAGCAAAAAAAGCGAGCATGTCTTTTGCCAAATAGGCTGTGGTGATGCCAGCTAATACATCGCCGGTTCCGGCGGTTGCTAGGCTTGGCGGGGCGTTGGTATTGATGATGGCACGCCCATCTGGGCTGGCAATGACTGTGTCGGGCCCTTTTAAGATGATGGTTGCCTTTGTCTCCTCAGCTGCATTTAGAGCGGCTTGCAGTTTTCCAGAGCCTTCAAAGTCTCCAAACAGACGGGCAAACTCGCCCTCATGGGGCGTGAGGATAACCTTACGGTCTTTGTGCGCGGTTATGGCTTTTATCAGATCGTCTTTGGCCCCTTGAAAGGATGAAAGCGCGCCAGCATCCAAACACACAGAACAGGGCTGATTCAACAGCGCTTGAATCATTTGTTTGGTTAGCTCATTGGCTGGCATGCCAGGGCCTGCAAGCACGGATGAAATTTTTCGTGTGTTTAACAAAGGCTGCCAATCGTTATTTTGCGGTGATTGAGTAATCATGATGGCTGATAAGAAATTAGCGCTTAAGGTCTGTTCATTGTTTTGTGCAACTGTTACTAACCCTGCCCCTGCACGCAAAGCGGCATTGGCGGCAAGGGTTGTGGCGCCTGGCATGGTTTGTTCATTTGTTGCAATCAAAACGGCCCCTTTGTTGTATTTATGGTCCGTCTCTTTGGCCTTTTGTAAACTGGATTGCCAAATGCTAGGGCTGTTGAGCCAGATGGTGGGTTTGATTGCGTCCAAGGCGCGCTCAGGGATGCCGATTTGATGCACGCTGGTTGTGCCACACAGCGCTTTGCCGGGGTGTAAATAATGGCCTGGTTTGGCGCGAAAGAATGTAACTGTTGCTTGGGCTTTTAGGGCGGTTCCCATGATTTGCCCGCTATCGCCGTGCACACCTGTGGGCACATCTATAGCAAGAACTGG
>JANQQH010000014.1 GCA_028285025.1 Hyphomicrobiaceae bacterium
TATATGGAAAAAATTCAATTCATAGATCTTGCTACCCAGCAACAACGCATAAAGCCTGCGCTTGACGAAAAAATCAGTGCAGTGCTCAATCATGGCCAATATATTATGGGCCCTGAAGTTAAAGAATTTGAACAAAAACTCAGCGCATTTGGTAAGACCAAACATGCTTTATCCTGCTCGAACGGCTCTGATGCAATCTTGCTTGCCCTACTTGCCCTTGAAATTGGGCCGGGTGACGCTGTTTTTGTGCCTAGTTTTACTTTTGCTGCTACGGCTGAAATGGTCGCGTTAACTGGGGCCAGTCCTATATTTATTGACGTGCTAGAAGACACCTTCAATATAGATCCGGCTCATTTGCAAACAGCCATTAACGAAACCAAGACAAATGGATCACTGACCCCCAAAGCCGTCATGGCAGTTGATCTTTTTGGACAAATTGCGAACTATGAACAAATTGTAGAGATCACAAAATCAGAAAATTTAGCTTTGATAGCCGATGCGGCGCAAGGCTTTGGTGCGACCCTTGGCAACTGCCAAGCTGGCGACTATGCAGATATGGTGACCACCAGCTTTTTTCCTGCCAAACCTTTGGGCACCTATGGTGATGGGGGCGCAGTTTTGACAAACAGTGATGAGCTCAATGATATCCTTGTCTCTTTGCGCAATCACGGCCAAGGCCAAGACCGATATGACAATGTGCGTATAGGTATTAATGGCCGTCTGGATTCGCTGCAGGCGGCAATATTATTGCTAAAACTTGATATTTTTCCGAGTGAAATCGACCTACGAAATGAGGTTGCCAATCGCTATAGCCAAGGCCTCAAAGATCATGTCATCACTCCTTACGTTTTGGATAACTCAGTCTCAACTTGGGCGCAATATACCATCCGTTCGCCAAAGCGCGATAAAATTGCTGCGGATTTACGGGAACAAAATATCCCAACCGCCATTTATTATGCAAAACCATTGCATGTTCAAACAGCCTATAAGCATTATCCGCGTGGCGGCGGCGGCCTACTAATAACAGAAAAACTGGCCACAGACGTTATCAGCTTGCCTATGCATCCCTATCTTAAGGCTGAGGTGCAAGACAAAATTATTTGGGCTGTTAAACAAGCGCTTGATGAATGAACGTGAAATTTTCAAAAAAATTAAGCGCCTTAAGTCTAGGACGACTTAAGGCGCTTTTTCATTTAAGATAAACCTAAAAAGGGCTTACAAACTGCCGAGCAAATTTTCAGCGCTACTTACATCGGCTTGGGTTGGGTCTTCTTCCACGTTCAGAGCCTTTACAACACCATCTTCAACTAGCATTGCATAGCGGTGAGAGCGTATCCCTAAGCCAAAACCAGAGCCATCAAGTTCTAGCCCCAATGCCTTGGTGAAAGTTCCATTGCCATCAGACAGCATCGTGATTTTATTTCCCACATCAAGCGCACTGGCCCAAGCGCTCATCACAAACGGATCATTAACTGCCACACAAAAAATTTCATCAATGCCTTTGGCTTTTAGTTGATCATGCGCGTTCAAAAAACCTGGCACATGGTTTTGATGACATGTTGGCGTAAATGCCCCTGGAACCGCGAGCAAAACACATTTTTTTCCTTTGAAGAGTTCTGCAACAGAATGGGCTTCTGGCCCACCCTCACCCAACTTAAACAAATCAACCTGTGGCAATTGAGCGCCAACTGCAATCGTCATTACGCATCCCCTCTTATATCAATATGGCCATTTTACAAATTAGTCTGTGAAAGAATAACCAGTTTTAGGAATGAATCAATATTTATTCAACGTTGCAAGGTTGTTCAATCGCTTGGCTGTCCACGCGTAAAGAACACGTCAATTGAACCTTGGCAATTTGATCTGGCTTATCAAGCCCACTTAGATCAATCTTATAAGTTAGGTTCACAGTTTCATCTATTGTTGTTTTTTCAACTTGCTTTGGCAATGGCAAATAAAGTCCATCGGCCCTTTCAATCAAAAGGTCAACCTTACTTGCCTGTTTGGGAACGTTCACTTTCACCTTAAGTGCTTTTTTATTGGAGGATAGAAACTGAATTTTTTTAATGCCTGATCTTTGATCTTCAGATAGGGGCAAAGGCACATATGACAGGGCAAAATCAACAACCTGGGAAAATGGGCTTGAAGAGGGGCTTTGTATTATTAGTTCTTGCTGTGCTGAAACAGGGACGCACAAATCATAACAAATGGCATAAGAGGCGTTCAGTTTTAAATGTACTGGCTTTGAAGCATCCTTTGGGGTGATAACAACTGGCAAAGTGACATTTGATTTGTAACCTATTGATGTGCTGCCAGCGTCTTGAAAACGAACTGGAAAAGGGTATAACACCTCAGCCTTTGAAAGATTTCTTGATCCTTGCCAATCAAAAAAAGGAGGGATCCCTGTATCACCGGGAGAGCGCCAATAGGTTTTCCATTTTGGGGCTAGTCGTATTTCTATGCCAGCAAATAAACGTGGTTTGCCCTGCCATGAGGTTTGAGCGGCAATTAACCTTAATTGAGATTTATCTGTCCCTTGCCATTTGGTTTCATATTGCTTGGCAATCCCAAAACGAGGGAAAATCAGAGCCAAAAGCACCATTAACAAAACAAAATTGAAGACGTTTAGCATACTTTTTGGCAAACCATTGCACCTTAATGTATCAATTGAAATTAACCGCAACCAATTGATTTTAATTTTAAAAACGTTTGTGCGTTATAAAAAAAATTGGCCATATCTATTTATAACATAAACTTTTATACAAATAGTTCAAATGGCATCACAATCAAGTGACGTAAAAGCGCAACATTCACATAATTGACATCAATAAACTTCGTCCTGTCAATTCCCTATCCTATCATCTTTAGATAGAATGGTGGTATGGCAAGCACTTCATATTGATAGATAATATGCACAATTATTTTGAAAACAGATCTGATACGGGCTTAAGTGGACAGCTTCTTATTGCCATGCCCACAATGAGCGATCCTAACTTTGCCAGGACGGTCATTTACATGTGCGCTCATTCTGAAGATGGCGCAATGGGCCTCATCATAAACCGCCAGGCGCCAGATATAAATTTTACCGATTTGCTTGACAAAATCTTTACACCTGAGGGTAGCACGCCGATTACTTTAGCCAATGAAGAGGAAAACCTTCCTTTTATTCATATTGGAGGACCGATAGAGACAGGGCGCGGGTTTGTGCTTCATTCACCAGACTATCACTCAAAAGAGCATACTTTTTCTGTCAATGAGAAAGTTTCACTCACCGCCACATTGGATATTTTAAAAGCCATTGCTAATGGTTCTGGCCCTTCAAAATCATTGCTGGCACTTGGCTATGCGGGGTGGGCGCCTGGCCAATTGGAGATGGAATTAAAAGATACTGGTTGGCTGCATTGTGGAGCCAGCCAAGATTTATTATTCAACATACAAGCAGAACAAAAATACCAAAGTGCTTTTGAAGAGCTTGGCATAAACTTTGGCCAATTGGTCAATGAGACGGGGCATTCTTAAAGACAATCTCATTTGAATAAATTCAAGCCCTTGCGTTTATTTCCTTTTTTTCGATGGTCTTCTTCTTTTTTTAGAACTTGCAGGCGCACCGTTCCCTTTGGCATTAGAAACGGGGCCCTTCTCTTGATGGCCAGGTGCGCCTTTTAATTTTGACACATCATTGCCAAACTTAACCGCACCGGGGTGAGAAGAGGGATGCACTTGTCCGCCTGCTTCACCGTCCAGCCTAGCTATATCAGAATACCCACTACCACTGGCCAATTGCTGGTAAACATCGCCTTCGTAAAGGCTAGATTTTATTTCAGACAATTTATCATCAACTTGAGGTTTTAAATTAACTTGCTGATCATGTCCGGCATGAGCTGCAACAGCGGCCCTTTCTGCCTCTTCCAAAGTCTGGCTTAAACCTTTCATTTTTTGCTCAACTGCAGATAAAGCTTCTTTTTGTTCGTGGCTAGGTCTCATTTGTTGTTGTTCCTGGGCCATCACATCAGCTGGATAGGCAGGTTCGTCAACAATTGGATCAGAGGTATTAGCAGGTTTATCAAACCCATTTTTTACAATTGCACCGCCTTGTGCTTGCACATGCTCTTGAGGTTTAAGTGCTCTCTCATAGCCAGCTTTATTAACCTTTGCATGATGCGCTTTGCTCGCCTCTTGGACATGCTGGTCCGGCGAACCATTGATCCCATTCCCGTTTACAACATGCCCTCTGGTCACTGGCGGGGTTCTTTCAACTGATCGGTCCCTCATCATATGAGAATGAGACACATCAGATTGCTCGGCAACATCTTGGCCTTTCACATTTTGTCCTGAAACTGTAATAGGTTGAGTATTTGCTTTTTCAACTTGGGGGTAGGCATCTTCAGCACTTGGCTCCTTGTCAGCTTTGTTAGCTGTTTGTGCACGAATGGTTCCAAACAACCCAGGTCGTCCTTTGTCTTTGACATTCTTATTTAAAGCTTCAAGAAGGTAAATCACATCCTTTTGGCTCATGGCTTCACCAAAATAAAACCCTTGGGCATAACCACATCCAATAGAGCGTAAGAAGCTCACATCTTCTTGGGTTTCAACCCCTTCGGCGACCACATCCATTTCCAGTTCATTGGCCAAAGCGACAACAGAGCGCAATATGGCTGGCCCGGTTTTGCCAAAAGCAACATTATGCACAATGGAGCGGTCAACTTTTAGTGTATCAAAGGGGAAACGATGCAAATAGCTCAAACTGGAATAGCCGGTGCCAAAATCATCGAGCGCCAAATTTGCCCCGGCATTGCGCAGCCATCCTAAAATTTCCACCGCGCCTTCTGGGTTTTCCATCACCAACGATTCTGTCACTTCTAAGCGGAGGC
>JANQQH010000034.1 GCA_028285025.1 Hyphomicrobiaceae bacterium
TCTGTGCGAACACCGCACCGCTCCAACGTGCGGGCTAGAATATCGGCACAACACGCAGCAATCATAATTGGGCGCCCGCGCATAGAGCCAGAATTATCAATCAGCAAAGTCACAACCGTGTCACGAAAATCTGTATCTGCCTCTTGCATAAAAGCAAGCGGTGATAACGGATCTGTCACCACCCGTGAAAGGCGAGCCGCATCCAAGACCCCCTCTTCCAAATCAAAGTGCCAAGACCGGTTTTGTTGTGCCAATAATTTTCGCTGCAAACGGTTGGCCAACCTGGCAACCGCTCGGTTTAAAGTTTCCAATTGGCGATCAAGCAGTTTGCGCAAACGCTCCAATTCTGTGCTTTGTGCTAAATCATGAGCATGGCATTCTTCATCAAACTGTTTGGTGTAAATGTGATAACCAAACGCCTCTGGCACTTCTAAGACAGAAAAATTAGGTTGCGCCGGTTGTTGTTGCGCTGGATTGGCTTGTTTTTCAGCCTCTCCTTCATTAATGGAATTATCTGCAAAGTCTGTATCTTGCCGCTCTTGCCCCTCATTGTTATCAGACGGGTCGCTTTCAGCCTCAGTGCTCTCGTCACTGGCCCCCCCCTCTTCCTGATCATGAGCAGTGTCATTGTCTTCAGTTTCAACTTCATTCTCACTCTCGCCCTCATTATCTCCAGCATTTTCCGCGTCATTAGAGATATCTAGTAATTTCAGCAAATTCATCACTTCAAGAGCATAAGCTTCCTGATCATTAAGTTTATCTTGCAGACCATTAAATAGCTCACAAGAACGCAATCGAGCATTCAAACCAACATGTTCTCGCAACGATTCAGCTACTTTTACCGCTTGCCCCATTAACTTTTTACCTGAAACAGCTTCGCGCGCTAAAAGACTAAGAGAAGTTTGTAAAGGGACATCGTCGGCTTCTTGAATAGGACAAACAAATTGCTTGGAGAGCAAATCTTCTTGACGGGCCATTAAATTTTTCGCCATGCCTGGCATTTGGCTCGCACCGACGGTTTCGTAGCGCACTTCTTCTAGTGCATCAAAAATAGCGCGCGCTTGTGCATCTGAAGGCGCATTCTTACTGTGCAATTGAGCATCATGACAGCCAGCTTTCAGACTTAAACTATCAGCGATACCCCTTGCCAGCTGCAGCTCTTCATAACTAGGCGTATTGCTAATATTAGGCATCGCCATTTTGGTTTCAGTTAACACCGGCTCATCAATAATGCCGAAATCCACTTCCAAATCAGATTTGCCAGCAATGGCCCGGCTGGTTGTCTTTAGTGCCGCTCGGAACCGCTCAACGCCTTGGTTAACTTTTTTAGAAGAAGCAGCCATCAAAAAACGCTCAGGATAAATTAGCTCAAAGCAATATTGGTGGTTGATTGCGGCAAATCTTCATCAAAACACCGTTGATAAAACTCAGCCACCAATCCTTTTTCAAGCTCATCACACTTATTAAGAAAACTAAGCTGGAACGCAAGGCCGACATCTTCAAAAATCTCAGCATTTTCCGCCCAAGTAATCACAGTCCGCGGGCTCATGACAGTGGAAAGGTCCCCGTTCATAAACGCACTGCGGGTAAGGTCAGCCACCCTCACCATGTTAGAAATTTTCGTCTGCCCTTCATCATTGGCAGCCAATTGCTTTACTTTGGCTTTAACTATGTTGACCTCATCATCATGAGGCAAATAATTCAGTGTTGCCACAATCGACCAGCGGTCCATCTGGCCTTGGTTAATCTGCTGCGTGCCATGATAAAGACCGGAGGTATCACCCAAACCAATTGTGTTGGTGGTGGCAAACAAACGAAAGGCAGGATGAGGGTGAATAACCTTACTTTGGTCAAGAAGGGTCAGTTTGCCAGACACTTCTAACACGCGTTGAATCACAAACATAACATCAGCCCGACCGGCATCATATTCGTCAAACACCAGTGCTGTGTTGGACTGCAAAGCAAAAGGCAATATACCCTCTTTAAATTCAGTGACCTGCTTACCGTCTTTGATAACAATGGCATCCTTGCCCACCAAATCAATCCGGCTGACATGACTGTCCAGATTAACCCGCACACACGGCCAATTCAGCCGTGCTGCCACTTGTTCAATATGGGTCGATTTGCCCGTGCCATGATAGCCTTGCACCATCACCCGGCGATTATGTTTAAACCCTGCTAAAATAGCCAAGGTCACCTCTTTGTTAAACAAGTAATCTTCATCCAACTCCGGCACATAAGAGTTAGCCTCGTTAAAACCGGGTACTTTCAAGTTGCTATTAAATCCAAACAGCTCTTGAACATTAAATTCGGTATCAGGCATCATATCTGGTAAAAGGCTAAGGGGAGCATTCATAAAAGCTCTCTTCCATTTTGGATAAAATCTATATTTATGTTTATAAGGCTAGGCTTTTTTAGCATTATCTGACAACAGATGGGACCTTTAAATAGTAACAAAATAAGTATAATTAATAGGTCCTGAGCCTAAACCATGCCAACTTTTTTCAAATAATTATAAGCAGCAATCACTTCACACAGCTTATCCTCACAATCACGGTCTCCCCCATTCAAATCTGGGTGGTATCGTTTAACAAGTTCTTTATAACGCGCCTTAATATCTTCTTTAGTCGCTTCAGCGCCAAGCCCAAGATTTCCAAGCGATTTGCGCTCCATATTACGCAGCCGCCGCCGCCCGCGAGTTGGCCGTGCCCCATCCTCATCCTCATCAAATAGCATATGAGGGTCGCTAAACTGATCGCCAGAAGCTCCAGATCCTTTGACTTTATCTTTTGAAGACCAGGTCGGGCGATGACCTGTAGAGGCTGATTTTTGATAATCCACAATATCATCTTGGTCCATGCCCACGAAATAATTGTATTTCTTGTTATATTCACGCACATGTTCGCGGCAGAAAAGATAATACTCGCCTTCTTTTTCGCGCCCCTTAGGAGCAGGAAACCGCCCTGGTTTTTGGCACCCTTTCCAATTGCAGATCGCCTCTTCGGGGCGTTTTGTGCGATCCTCTTCTGGTTTAACACGAATAGAATCAAAATATTTCGATGTAAGCTTCATAAAACCTGTTTCTTAAAAACAACGAATGAGAGCGTTTCACCCAAAAGTGGCCGCCGGTTTTTGGGACCAATGAAACGCTTAAACAAAAACTTATAGCGTTACTTTGAATCAATAAAAAGATGAAACGCTACAGATAAATACCTAAAAGCGCAAAGAACACGCAAAAGCAAATCAAGAGGCCAAGAACTATAGCTCAAATTCACGTCCAGGTAAAATCTTGATTAAATCAGGTAATAAAGTTTATGAAGCCATAATCAAAAATAACGGAAGGAGAAATCTCGAAATGAGTATGACAGACATTATCACCCAAAAATTAACCCAAAGCTTGGCCCCAGAAGCACTTGAAGTGATTAACGAAAGCGACATGCACGCAGGTCATGCCGGCTCACCAGGCACAGGGGAAAGCCATTTTCGCATCAAAATCACAACCAGCAAATTTCAAGGCCACTCCAGATTGCAAATGCACCAAGCAATAAACAAAATTTTAAGTGATGAATTAAAAAACACCATTCATGCTTTGGCCATAGAGGCAAAAGCCAGCTAATTTCAACGAGCTAAAACCTCAAATTTTATCCTTGTGAACGAAATTTTGCGTCAGTTGGTCACATCAACCCATAAAATAGCTAAATTAAATCAACTGAAAAGGCTCAAAAAATAGCCAACGCGCTTGACAGCAGAAAATGGCAAGACTATGGTCCAGCCCGGCTGAGGGAGCCTTGTCAGTAAGGTGATCTTCCCACCAGGATTGAAAAATGGCAGATCCAAGCGAACCAGAAGCACAAAAAGAGTTTCAAAGGCGTCTGAATGAGCTAGGTGAAAAACTAGATGAAGCCAGACGCTCAGATCCACAAGATCGAGCGGCTCAACAATCAGGTAGTGGTTTTGGCATTGCCATGCGTATGGGAAGTGAATTTGTTGTCGCGGTTCTTATCGGTGGGGCAATAGGCTGGTATTTAGACGCGTGGATGGGATCCACGCCGTTTATGCTGTTCATTTTTATATTGTTCGGGTTTGCTGCTGGTACATTAAATATTATTCGCGCTGGCAAACGCTTAAATATGACCAAAGACCCAAACCGACCTGATAAGGCCAAAGAGTAAAGACATTTTTACAGCCCTGTTGAATTTCAAGGGCATAATATTATAAGGTTTGAAAAGGGAGACAGGCCGTGGCTTCAAGCAACGGAGAATTTGATCCGATACATCAATTTGAGATCCAAAAAATCTTTCCCATGGAATTTATGGGTTATGACACATCCTTCACCAATTCTTCCCTGTTTATGGTTTTAGCCGTAGGTTTAATTAGCGTATTTCTAATTTTTTCAATGCGCGGCCGTGCGCTCGTGCCAGGTCGCTGGCAAAATTTAGCTGAATTATTTTATGAATTCGTTGCCAACCTGCTGCGCAACATTTTAGGTGAAGAAGGCATGAAATTCTTCCCTCTGGTCTTTACCCTATTCTTATTCGTTCTCTTTTGTAATTTTCTTGGTATGCTGCCAGGCTCATTTACTGTCACCAGCCATCTTGTCGTGACCGCAGCATTGGCGCTTCTTGTAATTGCCATTGTTATCGGTTACGGATTTTACAAAAACGGTTTAGGGTTTTTAAAATTATTTGCGCCCTCAGCCGTGCCACTACCGATGTTATTCATTATTGTGCCCATTGAGGTCATTTCATTTCTAGCCCGCCCCGTAAGCTTATCCATTCGTTTATTTGCAAATATGCTTGCTGGTCACATTACTTTAAAAGTGTTTGCTTATTTTTTAGTGTCGTTGGCAAGTGCTGGTGGGCTCTTAAGTTTTTTATCAGTTGGGCCCTTGCTATTAGGTGTCGCAATGACGGCGATGGAATTCTTGGTGGCCTTTCTCCAAGCCTTCATTTTCGCAACTCTCACATGCATTTATTTAAACGATGCAATGCACCCGTCTCACTAACGGGTATAAATTTAATTTAACAAATTTACTTAAAATTAAAGGAGCTTTAAAAATGGAAGTAGATGCAGCAAAAGCAATTGGCGCAGGCATCGCGTGTATTGGTATGGGCTTTGCCGGTATTGGCCTTGGTATTTTGTTTGGCAACTATCTTGCCGGTGCCTTGCGCAACCCATCAGCTGCCGCTGGCCAGTTTACCAACCTATTGATTGGTGTGGCCTTTACTGAGTCACTGGGCATTTTCTCGCTGTTGATCGCTTTGATCTTGCTATATGCATAAGATTTGGACATAACAAAGTCCAATAAGCTAAATTTTTAAAAGATCATGATTTTTTTAATCATGATCTTTTAACCAGACGAGTAATTGAGATAAAACCAAGCAGTAACGTAAAGCTTGAAACGTTTAAATATCTTAAAGCTAAAGAGAGAAAACTGTGGCAGAGCAACACAACACTGAGATCCATGCCCCCTCACAGGGCCATGAAAAATCGTTTCCTCCCTTTGACACAACTACCTATTCTTCACAACTATTTTGGTTGATTATTTGTTTTACTTTTCTTTATGTGGTGCTCTCAAAACTGGCCCTTCCACGTATAGGTGAAGTGCTAGAAGAACGCCGTGACCGCATCCAGCGCGATCTTGATAAGGCGGCACAGTTGCATGAAGAAACACAAGCCGCAATCGCTACATATGAAGAAGCCCTTGCTAGCGCAAGAGCCAAAGCAAACACCATTGCCGATGAAACGCGCGCCAAACTAAATGCAGAAATTGCTGATGAACGCGCGCAGATTGAACAAGAAATTACCAAAAAAGCCCTTGATGCAGAAACCAGCATCAGACAAGCCAAAACTGAAGCTTTAGGGCAAGTCAATAAAATCGCAGCACAAACAACCCAAACCATCGTTGAAAAACTAATCGGCGCCAAGCCATCGTCTAGCGATGTTGACAGTGTTTTGCGCAGTTAAAAAGGAAAACTCAAACCATGCTTGATTTAGCAAATCCATCAACCTGGGTATCGATTTTTCTCTTTATCTTTCTGGGCATTTTGGTCTGGGCCAAAGTTCCAGGCTTGATCACTGGTGCGCTAGACAAACGATCAAAAGAAATTCAAGACGAACTTGATGAAGCACGCAAATTGCGCGAAGAAGCCCAGGGCTTGCTGGCCGATTATCAAAGAAAAGCACGCGAAGCCGAAGAAGAGGCCCAAAGCATTGTCTCCCAAGCCAAGCGAGAAGCTGAAAACTATGCCAAAGAAACCCGTGAAAAGCTCAAAGAAACCCTAGAGCGCCGCACCAAAGCCGCAGACTTAAAAATCGCACAAGCTGAAGCCCAAGCGGTAAATGAAGTGCGTTTAGCCGCTGTTGAGGCTGCCACCAATGCTGCTGAGAAAATTTTGAGCGGCCAAGCCAAAGGCAAAAAGGGGCAAGAGCTGATAGACGCTTCAATTGCGGAGTTAAAACAGCGTATGAATTAATCATAAACCAGAAAGCTGATTGAGAAAAAAACGAAAACTGGTGTAAGAAACTAATATAATTTGTAACGCTTGGATTTCTTGCAAAACCAATCTCCAAGCAACTATAGTTTAAAAAAATATATCAGCGGGGTTTAAACCTTAAAAGTTTAGGCCTAAACAAAAATAATAACAAAGACTTCGAACGGGTCCCTTTTTAGGGCCCCGTTTTTTTTTGGCAAATAAGCCTAAAAACAGCAAAAAGTAACACTCTTTCACCAATGTGATAATTATCACATACGCAAGAGGCTCAATTTCCTAATCTCCTTACATCGACAGGGCAACAGCCCAAACCAAAACACAAAATTTAAACAGGAGATTTTAAAATGAACACGATCAGAAAAACAACTCTTAGCGCTCTAGCCATTGCCACCATCAGCTTAACAGCCCTAGGTGCAGGCGCCTCAGATGCAAATGCCGGCGGCTGGAAGAAGTTTAAAAAGTTCCATCACTTCCATCACAGAGCTTACCACTACAATTATGACTATGGCTACCACTGCAAACCAAAATACCGTAAACTCTGGGTTTGGAGCCCACGTAAAGGGCGCAAAGTTCTACGCTGGGTAAGAGTTGGCAAACGCTGCTACTAAAGATCCAAACTGAGTTCCTTCTCTCCTCCTAAAAAAAACCGGTCTCTTGCGAGACCGGTTTTCTGTCATGAATGCCCAATTATTTAAAAGCATATAAATCCCTACTCCCCAGCCCACCGCAAAATAGGCTTCCGTGCCGCACCCGTCTCATCCAAGCGCCGCCGCGGTGTTAACACCGGCGCTTGATGGAACGCTTCGTCACCTTCAGATTTGGCTTCTTCAACAAGGGCTCTCAGCGTGGTCACAAACTGATCAATGCTCGCCTTAGATTCGCTCTCTGTTGGCTCAATTAACATCGCGCCCTTGCAAACCAGCGGGAAGTAAATCGTCATCGGGTGGAACCCTTCATCAATTAACCGCTTAGCAATATCAAGCGTGGTCACGCCCGTCCCCTCAAGCGAGGTCTCATCAAACAACACCTCATGGCAACACGTCTGGTCTCCAAAGGGTTGATTAAGCACATCTTTCAGCTTAACGCGCACATAATTGGCATTTAAAACCGCATCACCGCTGGCTTGTGCCAGCCCATCAAGCCCATGGCTAAGAATGTAAGACAATGCCCGCACATACATACCCATCTGCCCTTGAAAGGCCGTCAGGCGGCCAAAGGGCAGGGCTCCTTTTGCCTGGGCCTCATCCTCATGTTCAACAAGGGTAAGCGTGTCACCCTCTGTGCGCAAAAAGGGCACCGGCGCAAATGGGGCTAGGCGCGATGAAAGCACCACGGGGCCAGAACCTGGCCCCCCGCCGCCATGCGGGGTGGAGAAAGTTTTGTGCAGATTAAAATGCATGGCATCAACACCGAGATCTCCCGGGCGCACCCGGCCCATAATGGCGTTAAAATTGGCCCCATCACAATAAAAATACCCGCCCGCTTCATGCACAGCATCAGCAATCGCTTTAATTTCACGTTCAAACAACCCGCAAGTATTTGGGTTTGTCAGCATAATGCCAGCAATCTGGTCCGCGCCATTATCAGCAATGGCGCTTTGAACGGCTTTAGCGCGCACAGTACCATCTTCATCAGCTGGGATAGAGGCCACTTTAAATCCAAGCAAAGCTGCCGTTGCCGGATTGGTGCCATGGGCACTTTCAGGCACCAGCACAATATCGCGTTTGCTTTTAGCTGCCTCAAGCGCAGCTTTAATCGCCATCATGCCGCACAGCTCCCCATGCGCCCCCGCTTTGGGGGAAAGCGCAATGGCCGCCATACCGGTAAGCTCCATAAGCCAAGCGCTCAGCTCTTCCATCAACCCAAGAGCACCCTGAACCGTTTCTTGTGGTTGCAAAGGATGAATGTCTGAGAACCCAGGCAGGCGCGCCATTTTTTCATTCAACCGCGGGTTATGTTTCATCGTACATGACCCAAGCGGATAAAATCCGCTGTCAATGGCGTAGTTTTTCTGGCTCAAACGCACATAATGGCGCACCGCCTCTGGCTCTGAAAGCCCAGGCAAACCAATATCCTCAGTGCGCGCCAAATCACCCAATTTCGAGTCCGTCTCAGGCACGTCAGGTAAATCTACCCCGCTTTGGTCAAGCCCGCCATTTTCAAAAATCAACGGTTCTTCCCAGCTCAAGCCCCGATGCCCGCTCACGGTTGAGATATCCTGAAGAACTTCTTGTGTGGGTGGTTGGGTCACCCGCCCTTTATTGTTAAGCATCCAAAGCCCCCTTCAAACCGTTCACAAGCACATCCATATCCTGATCGCTAACAGTCTCTGTCACCGCAATCATCAACAGATCATCAAATTCTGATTGCCCTGGCCACAGCCGGGCCCCTGGCACACCGGGTAAAATATTTTGACTGACAAGCTGGTTGACAATCTTGCCAGCCGAGCCCTTTAGGCGGACCGTAAATTCATTAAAAAACCGCTGAGTTAAAACATCCACACCGTCAAGCTCATCCAACCTTTGGGCCAACTGAACCGCTTTGGCATGGTTAAGCGCGGCCAATTTGCGCAAACCAGTTTCGCCCAATAAGGTCATGTGAATGGTAAATGCCAAACAACAAAGCCCAGAGTTGGTACAAATATTACTCGTTGCCTTTTCCCGCCGAATATGTTGTTCACGCGTTGAAAGGGTCAGCACAAAGCCGCGCTTACCATCCGCATCAACCGTCTCCCCGCAAACCCGGCCCGGCATTTGCCGCACAAATTTTTGTTTGCAGCCAAAC